>QQUD01000701.1 GCA_008501785.1 Chloroflexota bacterium | reverse complement strand
CTGCACCCTGTCCTCTGCACCTTTTTACTTTTTGGTTCAACAGGAATTCAAGGGGTTGAAATCACTTGTAGGGGCGGACCCTTGTGGTCGCCCTCGATTGGGCGGGTACAAGACCCGCCCCTACAATGAGCAATTCCCCGCGAAATCTTAAAGAGCTTACTTTTTTAATAGGAGGTACATTTTGACCGAACAGATTAAGTATGTGACAGGTGCCGATTGGGCTAGAATCCAGGCGAAAGCATGGGTTGATGAAGCCTTTCGCACAGCCCTTGAAACCAACCCAATTGAAACAATCCGTAATGATCCCGATGTTGGTGTTGAATTTGATCGGCTTTTTTGCTTGCCAGACAAGCCAGGTGGATTCACTGAAGAAAAGCTGGGACAAATTGCCACAGGCGAGGCCGATGCGATTGTGATCCCTTATTCCTGCATCTGCATTTGCATGTAAACATAACGGGAGAATACGAATGTCTACAGAAAACACCTATTTAACGCTTGAACAATGGGCTAGAATATTGTCAGAATCCTGGTTGGACCCCGAATTCAAAATATACGTGGAAACAGAACCAGAAGCAGCAATTAATGAACGGTTCCCTGAATTTGAGTTTACCCGTGTCTATCAAGTACCACCGCGACCACCAAAAGTCTCAGATGAAGAGCTTTGGAAAGTGGTGCGCGGCGAGGAAGTTGCTTTTCCAGACATGGATGGTAACACGCACGTACTTTAGCAATGTGTATTAGGTGATGGTTGGTTTTCAAAACGTGCCTCAGAAAGTGCGTGTTGGAAACCAACCTGAGCTAATTGAAAATGCAAAAACGGCCGTTTCTCCCCCCCCATCTCCGCCAAGAAGTCGTTCCCAATGTCGGCGTCTTTCTCCGTTCCGAGCAAGAACATGTTTTGCTTAAAGGCGATGTGTACGAAAAGTTGTTGCCATTGCTCGATGGCACATTCACCGAAAGCGAACTTGTACAGCAGTTAGCGGATGTTGCACCTGCCGCCCATATTTTTTATGCGCTGGGTCGGTTGCGCCAACAAGGTTTTATTGCCGACAAACCGAATGAGTTGCACCAATCTGAAGCTGCATATTGGCATTTAACCAATGCTGATGTAACTCAGGTTGAGGGTGTTTTGCGAGAAACGGCCGTTTCACTCCACCCCCTTTTCGACTTCAACACAACACCTTTTACAGCGCTGCTAGCCCAGCAAAAAATTGGCATTGCCTCATCTGGCGCACTCAACATCGTTTTCACCAACGATTATTTGCATCCTGACCTATCAGACATCAACCAGCTTGCCTTAGACGAAAAACAGCCGTGGCTGCTTGTCCGGCCTGTTGGGGTTGAATTGTGGATAGGACCGCTGTTTGTGCCGCAGCAAACTGGCTGTTGGGCGTGTTTGGCAACGCGGCTGCAAGGTCATCGCAAGGTAGAAGCGTATTTGAAGATGCAGCTTGGTGTGCATGTGCAGGGAACGGCCGTTTCCGCCCTGCCCAGCACCCAACAAATCGCCTTTGGCATCACTGCCACCGAAATTACAAAATGGCTAGTGCAAGGAAAAAGCCAACTGGTGGCTCATGTACTTAGCTTGAACACATACACTTGGCAGCAGCAATTGCACACGTTAACAAAACGTCCGCAGTGTCCGGTGTGTGGGGATGTGGAGATGGTGATGAGGGGGCAGAAACGGCCGTATCGCCTCCAATCACAACCCAAACAGTTCACCACCGACGGCGGCCATCGCTCCCAACCCCCAACAGCAACCATCGCTCAACTCGAAACACACATCAGCCCCATCACCGGCATCATCAGCCGCCTTAGTGCTGTGTCTAATAACGCCATCACATCTGCCTACGTTGCTGACCATAACACCGGATGGATGCACGATGAATTGTATTTTTTGCGTGAAAGTTTGCGCTCCCGCACCGGTGGCAAGGGCAAAACAGATGCGCAGGCGAAAGCCAGCGCCATTGGCGAATCGATTGAGCGGTATGCTGGCGTGTTTCAAGGGGATGAGGCTCGTGTTTCGGCAAGGTTGGCCGATTTGCCGGGGGCAATTCATCCTAACGACTGCATGTTGTTTAGCAACCGCCAGTTTGATGAGCGTGAAGCTTGGAATGCAAGCCATTCAGGATTTAACCAAATCCCTACCCGCTTTGACGAAACAGAACCCATCGATTGGTCACCCGGCTGGTCGCTCGTCGATGACAAACCACGCTACCTGCCCACTGCTTATTGTTTTTACGGCTACCAGCATCAGTTCAACGTCACCTCTATTCGCGCCGACTCGAACGGCTGCGCGGCTGGCAACAGCATGGAAGGTGCGATTTTGCAAGGGTTGATGGAGTTGGTGGAGCGGGATGGGGTGGCTTTGTGGTGGTATAGTCGGGTGAAACGGCCGTTTGTCAACCTCGACAGCTTCCACGACCCATACATTGCCGATTTACAACAATATTATGACAACCAAAATCGCACGTTATGGGTACTCGACCTCACCAGTGATTTAGGCATTCCCACCTTTGCCGCTCTCACCCGCCGTCGTGATGGTGATGCCGAGCAAATAATGATGGGTTTTGGCGCTCATTTGGATGCTCACATTGGTGTGCTGCGTGCTTTGACTGAGTTAAATCAACTGCTGCCTGCGGTCCAGGCTGGTGCAGCAAACAGCGATTCGGCATTAGACCAGGAGGTTGCACACTGGTGGCAAACAGCGGCGGTGGCTGAACATGATTATTTGGTGGGGGATGAAACGGCCGTTGCCACAACAGCCAGCAGCTACCCCACCCACAGCACCGACAACCTACAAA
>QQUD01000048.1 GCA_008501785.1 Chloroflexota bacterium | reverse complement strand
CGTGTGCTGGGATGGCGTTAGCAGCACGGGTGGTGTTATTGGGCAAATCGTGTGCCCTTTTATGTGGTGGGAACGGCCGTTTTCCTCTACCTCGCCTCAGTTGGACTGTGGATTGACAAGCAAGTGCGCCGCTCTGAAGCACCTATTTGCTGTGCCACCCCAACCGATTTTGGGATTCCCTATGAAGCTGTGCAGATGATCTCAGCAGATGGCACAGCGCTTTCAGGATGGTATCTGCCTTCACAGAATGGCGCGTCTGTGATTTTGTTGCATGGCTATGATGGACACCGGGCATTGATGCTGCCACAAGCGGCGGCACTAGCTGAAGCCGGGTATGGCGTGCTGCTGTACGATTTGCGCGGTCATAGTGAAAGTGGTGGCAGCCAGCGCACGTTTGGCTGGGCAGATGTGGCGGATGTGGAAACGGCCGTTTCCTACCTCCAATCACGCCTAGACAGTGACCCGAATCGCATTGGCATCTTTGGCTTCTCGATTGGCGGGCAAATTACCTTACGAGCAGCGGCTCAAATTGACGCATTGCAAGCCGTTGTGGTTGATGGACCTGGTTTTGCCGCAATTGACGATATTCCGCCGCCGCAAACGACAAAGGACAAGGTGTTTCATTTGGCAAGTCGGCTCACGTTTCAGGGATTGGCCTGGCGCATGGGGTTGGAGATGGAAACGGCCGTTATCGACCAAATCGCCACTATCTCCCCCCGCCCGATTTTATTCATTGCCACTGGCCCACCATCAGGGGATGAACAACGACTGGCACAACATTTTTACAACCACGCCACTTCACCAAAAACAATCTGGACTATTCCCAATGCCAAACACGGAACCGGCATGACAACACAACCAGAAGCATACAAAAACCAACTGATACAAATCTTTGACACTGCTTTGTTGGGAGAAAGTTGGGATTAAGGCCAGGAGATCGGGGACTAGACGCCCCCCCCAATCCCTACCCACCAATCCCCAAAAATTATGCAAACTCAATTTAAGCACACACTTACACAACTTAGCGGCATGATTCGTTATGAATTCATCCGCAACTGGCGGCGTAAAGGGCTGCCAATGATGATGGGCGTTTGGCTGGTATCTGTTGTGTTAGGAACGAATCTTTTTACAGGCCCCTCATTTTTCCAGCCCTCACCTGAACTGCTTGCGGGATCACCATTGATCAATAAAGTTGGCATCACGCTCGACATTTTAATTGCAAGTGGTGGCATTTCAACCGTGTTTGCCATCTTTACCTTATCCATTTTGGCAGCCGAAGTTGTGCCGGTTGACCGGCAGCTAGGCGTAAATAATTGGTTTAACGCCCTGCCAATTGGAACCACGACTTTTTTGCTGGGCAAACTGTTCGGCATATGGACGGCCATTTTCGCAGGCATTTTCTGCATCGCCACAATTTCCGGCATTGCCCATTTCCTTTGGCTGGGTGCGTATGATTTTCCAGCATTTTTACAGCTATGGCTGTTTGCGTTGACAATCATCGCGCTCTATGTTTCCGGGATCAGCGTATTAATCACATCCTGGATCAAATCTCGGCGATGGGCCATCTTCATCAGCCTGGGATTGAGCATTGTTGGTTATTTTTATTTGATGTCCGGTTTTTCGCAGTTTATTGCAGACGTGTATATGACGTTTTATCGCAAGAATCTGGAAGGAATCGGTGCTGAAACGTGTCGCATCCACCCAGATATGTGTGGGCAACCATTGATGACACCGGAGCTGTTTCCCACATTTATTGACAACATGAGCATATGGTCCATTCAGTTAACGGCCGTTTTCATTAGCATCGCATTCCTGGCATGGTTTGTGCGCAAATGTGAGGAAAACAAATGAAAGTTATTAGGTGGCGGCTCTATTTATGTCAAATTGGCGGCATGATATTGTTTGAAATGCGCCGCCATTGGCGACGGCGTGGTTTGATTTTGGTAAGCATGATGTGGGTAACTGGCATTTTATTTTCAGGCTGGGCATTGCAGTTAAATGCAAGTATTGCTGAACTTGGTCCACCTCTTTCCGAATCTCTCGTTGCCAAACGCTCAATTCGGACAAATGGCCTTTTGATGGGAACGGCCGTTTACCTGGAACTTTGGTCTGGCACAGCCGCGATAGCCCTGCTTGTATCCGGGATCAGCGTTTTGGTAGCGTCCAATATTTCGTCACGACGGTTAGCACTGTTTTTGGGGTTAATAACGGCCGTTTGCTGCTTCTTGGCCTTCATTCCCGGTTACATCGGCTATTTTCAAACTATCAACAACGCCTACGCCAAACAAATAATGCCCGAAATAATCGCTGATTTTTGCGACATCGATCCCACAACCTGCAAGGAAGAAGCACCCCTTGATGACGAAGATATGATCGACTTACCAATTGACCTGCCTACCCTTGGCATCACACTGCTACGCGGCAGCATTGCTTTAATGATTGCCGGTTTGAGCGCATGGGGATGGCAAAAACGGCAGCTAGAAAAGAGGTAAAATTGATGATTACAATTACCAATCTCAACAAACAATACAATAAAAACGTCCATGCATTGTGTGACTTAAATTTAGAAATTGGCGCAGGCATGTTTGGCCTGCTTGGTCCAAACGGCGCAGGTAAAACAACGCTGATGCGGATTCTCGCCGGACTCATTCGGCCCACGACAGGCACGGTTCACGTTTTTGGACAAGACATCACGACCAGCAGCGGCAAGCGGCTGGTGAAAAGTCAGCTTGGCTACTTGCCGCAAGAGCTGGGGTTGTACCCAGATTTGACGGGTGCAGAATTTTTGGCCTATGTGTCAACTTTGAAAGGGG
>QQUD01000114.1 GCA_008501785.1 Chloroflexota bacterium | reverse complement strand
AAAACAGTTATGAGGTTGTCGCCACTCAATCCTCACTAAAGGGGGTGGCATTGGCCGCCTCTGAAAAACCAGACCTAGTAATGGTTGATGGGATGATGCCAGAAATTGACGGGTGGGAAGTTTGCCGACGTTTACGTGATGATAAATCTCTCGCACATATCCCAATTATCATGTTTTCGGCTGTAGAAGAAGCTGAACAAAAATTAGCGGGCTTTAATGCCGGGGCTGACGATTATCTGACAAAGCCAACTGAGCCGGAAGAGATGATTGAACGGGTCGAGGCCTTGTTAGCCGATGTGCCACCCCGTGAAAAATCGCAGGAAAAATCTAACGCTAAACCACTTCCCCCTCAGGAAGATTTACTAAAAACAAGAAAGGTGGATTTAAGGACACCTGCGGCTCCATTAGGGAGGACAACAGGTCTGGCATCACAAACAAATTTGATTGTTGTGGTGGGTGCTCGAGGGGGCGCAGGCACAACGACCATGTCCATCAATTTGGCTGCCAGTCTAGCCCACATAGGCGTTCCCACAACTTTGGTTGATCTGGATTTGACACAAGGGCATATTGCTCTCTATTTAAAACAAAAAGCGTCCCGAAATATAAATCATCTGGCCAACTTAGCAACTGGGAAATTAAAAGTACAATATGCAGATGCGATCACGGCTTATGAAGAAAATCTACAGCTTATGCTGGCACGCACCAATTTGTTAGACCAACGCAAGACGCTTTCTGTGAATCAGGTGAATGATCTGGTTCATTCACTCGTGCAGCCAGGGCATTGTGTGGTTGTAGATGTAGGGCGCGGGGTAACGGCCGTTACCCGCCCCTTACTCGAACAAGCAGACCAAATCATCGTCTGTCTACGACCTGAACGGGTGTCATTAGCTGCTGCCAAAAAACTGATCATACGCATGAAGGAACTCTTATTTTCGCACACATCCTTAGGAGCTGTACTATTTGATTTTGTCGGTGGTCGCGAAATTCCACAAAAAGCGATTGAAAGTTACCTAGGTCAATCAATGCTTGCTATCGTCCCCATCCAATCACAAGAAATGGCACAAGCCGTTAACAAAGGCATCCCTCTGGTTCATCTACAAGCAGAAAGCCATACATCCATCATCTTCCGTCGTTTGGCGCACCAAATGGTAAAAACAGCTTGAAGCTTACATCAACCCTAATGGTTTTTAGACCAGCAAGTTTGATAGTTCGTAGTAAAGTTCTTAGGGTCTTAGTAAAGAAGTTGGGTTGTTTTTATTTTAGTGAGAAGGTCCCGTTGTGTCACAGTTACAATCACTTATAGACCAAGCAATCATATTGTTTCAGCAAGCTGAACACGTAACGGCCTTAACAGGTGCTGGCATTAGCACACCATCTGGTATCCCTGATTTTCGCAGCCCTACATCCGGTATTTGGGAGAATGTGGACCCAGCAGAAGTTGCATCAATTGTTGCCTTCCAACACAATCCACAGGCATTTTACGATTGGCTGCATCCGCTCGCGAAATTAACGGTGCAAGCAGTTCCCAACGCAGCCCACCTGGCATTAGCACAGTTAGAGCAAAACAAGCAGTTAGCTGGCATTATCACCCAAAATATTGATATGCTGCACACAAAGGCTGGCTCTCAAAATATCTACGAAGTACATGGCCATATGCGTGAAGCAACCTGCATGAGTTGCCTGAATACGTATAATGGGGAGATAATTCTGCCTGAATTTTTGGCAACAAGGCAAGTGCCAATCTGTAACTATTGTGGAGGCGTTCTCAAGCCAAACTTAATTCTTTTCGGCGAGGTGCTTCCTTTGTCCATCTTGAAGCAGGCACAAAACCAGGCAAGGACCTGCGATTTAATGCTCGTTGCAGGCTCATCACTAGCGGTTAGCCCAGCCGGAGAGCTGCCATCGTTGGCAAAGCGATATGGGGCAAAATTGATAATTGTCAATTTTACCGAAACACATCTGGATTATTTAGCTGATGTGGTCATTCACGCAGGTGTAGTGGATGTACTACCACAAATTGCTAACGCACTTTGTGATTGACCATGAGTATAATATCGATAACAAAGCGCATATAGGTATTGGAGTAGTGGGAATATTATGCAAGAAATACCTGAAAATGTAACTATTAGTACGAATCAAGAAACAATTAGCGCAGAGCATTTAAAGCAATTGTTGGAAATTAGTACGCAATTGAGTTCAACCCTGCAACTAGATGAGTTGCTTTCGTTGGTCATGAAGGTCGCAACAGAATTAACGAATACTGAAACTGCTTCTATTTTATTAGTGGATAAAAACACCGGGCAACTACATTTTGCGGCATCAACTGACGATTTTGTGCCGGAAAATATTGTTGTGCCACTTGACAATAGCATAGCTGGGTGGGTTGTGCGACACGGCCGTTCCCTCATTCTTGGTGACGTCCAGGGCGACACCCGTTTTTACGCAAATGTGGACAAAAATTTAGAGTTTGTGACCCGGTCGATGCTGGCAGTGCCCTTGTCAACCAGTCAAGGCGTCCTTGGTGCGCTCGAAGTGATTAACAAACGCGACAACTCACCTTATACAGGTCAGGACGTCGCATTAATGGAGTCGTTGGCCTCACAATCAGCCGTGGCCATTCTGAATGCACATCTATTTAATCAATCTGACCTGCTGGCCGAGATTATGCATGAAATCAAGACGCCGCTGATGGCCATTACATCAGCCAGTGAATTAATGGCGCGACCAGACTTGCCCGGGGAGAAACATGGCGAACTGATGGGTATGATCAATCGGGAGTCAAGACGACTGTCTAGAATGACACGTGATTTTCTCGA
>QQUD01000833.1 GCA_008501785.1 Chloroflexota bacterium | reverse complement strand
CAAGGTGGCGAACAGGTGGGGGGTTCTCATGTCCCGGTTTGATTCGATTTTTTCAAATAATATCTTTGTGCTGTTGATGCTGACTGGTTGTACAACGGCCGTTTCCCCACCCCCCGTCACAATCACAACAACGGCTTTGCATGAGTCAACCGGTTGCACCAATCGTTTTGTTGCACATGAACTGAACCACGTGACCACTGTCAGCAGTGAGCCTGTGACTATGTTTGACAGCAACGGGGCTGGTGTGGGCATCAATGATCTTGACAATGACAATGACCTGGACATTGTGCTGGCTAATTTGCAGGGCAACAGCGCCATTTTTTGGAATGAAGGGCGTCTTGTTTTCCGCAAAGAGCCGTTAACAGATGGAGATACACGAGCTGTGAACATCGTGGATGTTGATGGCGATGCGTTGGCCGTGGATTTATTTTGGACTGGTCGTTTGAACCAGCAAGCGTTGGGTGCGGAAGTGGTGTTGGTGACGGGGAACGGCCGTAACCTGGATTCGTGATTTGAGATTGGTGATTAATACAGGTAAGAGGAACACAGAGTTGCACAGAGAACCACAGAGGGACACAGAGAAGAATGCTCTCTCTTCCTCGCTGTGAAACTCTGCGCCTTCTCTGTGAAACTCTGTGTAACTTCTTCCCTTCCTAGTCCCTAATCCCAACTCTCTAATCTTAAATTTCTCAAGAGTGAGGTAAATAACCATGCCAAAAATTGCATTTATTGGTGCGGGCAGCACCATTTTTGCCAAACGCCTGATGGGCGACATCCTTCTATTTCCTGAATTGACCGATGTCACGTTTTCATTGCATGATATTGATGAAACGCGATTGAAGACATCTGAAATTGTGGCGCACAAAGTTGCGGCAATTTGCAATGCCAATCCAACCATAGAAACAACCTTGAATCGACGTGAGTGCCTCGATGGTGCCGATTACGTCATTTGCATGATTCAGGTTGGGGGGTACAAACCCAGCACCGTACTTGACTTCGAAATTCCTAAAAAATATGGTTTGCGTCAAACCATTGCCGACACACTGGGCATTGGGGGCATCATGCGCGGCCTGCGTACCATTCCCGTGCTGCTAGATATTTGCAAGGATATGGAAGAGCTGTGTCCAGATGCGCTGTTGCTTAATTATGTCAATCCGATGGTCTCAAACTGCTGGGCAATTGATCGCGGCAGCAAAATCAAAACAGTTGGTTTGTGCCATTCGGTTCCCTATACCGCAGCTGAATTGGCGACAGACATTGGTGTTCCTGTGGAAGAAGTAAACCATGTGGTTGCCGGCATTAATCATGTCGCCTTTTTCTTGAAATATGAGCGCAACGGAGTCGATTTATATCCGCAAATTCGTGACTATTTGAACAGTGGCGAAACGCCCATGCGCAAACGCGGGATGGCTGACAGCGTGCGTTACGAAATATTTAGGCGAATGGGGTATTTTGTCACCGAGTCAAGTGAGCATTTTTCTGAATATGTGCCCTGGTTTATCAAGCGAGATCGCCCTGACTTGATAGAGCGATTCAATATTCCGCTGGATGAGTACATCACGCGCTGTGAAACGCAAATCGCAGATTGGGAAGCGTTGCGCCTTGACCTTGAAGATGCCGCAAAGCCGATTGAAGTGGACCGCAGTGTTGAATATGGTTCGTGGATTATTCGCGCAATGGAAACAGATGTCCCCACGACTGTTTATGCCAATGTACCTAACAATGGGTTGATTGATAACTTACCGCAGGGCGTTCCGGTTGAATTGCCATGTTTGGTAGACAAAAATGGCGTGCAGCCGACTCATATTGGCACGTTACCGCCGCAATTGGCTGCATTAATGCAGACGAACGTAAATGTACATGCGTTGACCGTTGAAGCTGCACTTACCTGCAAGCGTGAGCATATTTACCATGCGGCCATGATGGACCCGCATACGGCTGCTGAACTGGATTTAGACCAGATTCACGATATGGTGGATGAACTTATTGCCGCACACGGTGATTGGCTGCCAGCGTATCAGTAGAAATAGAAAACGCGGAAAACGCGATTTTTAATAACTATTGCAGTGGTGCATGAGAGTGCCCCCATGCTCCTTGCACCCTGCCCCTTGCACCTTTTGGTGAGAAGAAGAAGTTGATGATGAATACGCCTCCCCTCCACTTTTCTGTTGTAGGCATTCCGTTGAGCCGCCCAGAGATTGTTGATTTTTTGATGCCGCCGCAACGGGAGGCAAAGGGGGCATGGCTGTATACGGTGGGACAACGGCCGTTACCTGCCGCCGAGTCTGCCTGGATTCGTCAACTACAAGCCAATCCCGCCCCAACCGTAGATGATTTGCTGGCGATTGATGATCCTCACGGCCACCTCACTTTTACGCGTACCAGCCGGTTGGTGCCGGTTGAATTTTTGGCCGAATCCAACTTTTTAACGCGGGATTTGGGTGGATGGGTAGCAAACTATTTTGCGACCATCGGCCTGCCAGCAGATGTGCCAGACGATCCGATACTGCGGCACAGAGAAACGTTACAAGAATATGGAGAAAATATTCGCTATTTTGGGGCGAATTCTGCACAGGTTGCAGCGCGGTTGGAAAGTGAAATGGGGCTGACTGTAAATGAAGTGGTGCAGGCATTTTGCTGTTTGCACAAGGTGCGTCGGCGTTTGCTGCTCAGTGAACCTGTGCCACACGTGGGCCGCATTGCCTATGTTGAGCGTGTTTATAAAGAAATTGCAGCGGGCAGTCATTTTGCCGATGTGGAAGGACGGCCGTTACCCGATTTGCTGCTCTACGATGAGTTGATGGGGCAGTTGGTGTTGTTGGAATTGACGCGACGATCTGCGATGGCGTGGGGGGATGAGCGGGAAACGGCCGTTATCGGTGATTGGCAGCAAGCCCAAACGGCGAAAAACGGGCTGCTGTTGATGCTCAAAGGCGAATATCTTGTGGGGCGGCATCGTCGCAGCGCCATTTTAATTGCACCAGAATTGGGTGTTGTTATTAAACAGCCCGGCCCCGAGCCATATCATGAAATTGGCCTGGGTGCTAAATTTGAAATGGGGCGCAAGGAAAATTGGCCTTACATCACAAATGATGGTTCACTAGTCACATCACGGGGACGGCTGCGACTTATTTTGGAAGAAAATTTGGTACCCCGTATCAGTGATGCGTTTGGCTATAGCATGCAATTCTCTTCATTTTTTGGGCTGACTATTGAGACATATGTTCATGGTCCCACTGTGCAGGATGTGGTGTTAGGGGATCACAGCCGCCTCAACGAAGAGTTATATGAAGAAATTGTATTGCATCAACAAACTTGTGAATTGATGGGTATTGAAAACGGGGATTGGCACGCACCTAACTTCGTCGTGCGTGCCAGCGATGGTGAAATTGTGCATGTGGATTGGGGTGCAGCACGGCCGTTACGCGACGACGAATACACTCCAAAAGCCATCCAATCCCGTGTCAACCAGGTCAACAACATGGCCTTCTCCTTTAAAGACGAAGGCCTCGCCGCTCGCCTCATGCAGCTACACCACGATCTCACCACCGACGAAACACGTATGACAAACCTGCGCCAACGCGCACAAAAACTGGCCGCTGGACATTAAATAATCGTAGGTGCGGGACAGCGCGGAACGGCGTTAGGATAAACAAATAACCTTGTCTCCGCGCTGTCTCGCCCCTACAAGACATTTCATTTTATCTCTACAATAAGCCCATCCCCTTCTACCAGCCATAAATCGGTGGCGAAGCGGTCAATGAAATAGCGATCATGCACAACGGCGAGAATTGTGCCATCGAATTGTGTTAGTGCTTGCTCAAATTGGCTGCGGGAGGGAATGTCCAGGTGGTTGATTGGCTCATCTAGCAGCAGAAAATTGCATCCCTGTGCGACCAACAATGCTAGCGACAACCGTGCTCGTTCGCCATAGCTGAGTTGGGCAATTGGCCGCAGCGGATCGTCTCCACTGAACAAAAAGTAGTGCAAAAAATTACGTGCATCGGTTTGGTTGAGTGGTGCGGTTTGCAAAATGGTGTCTAGTGCAGTGGCAGATGGGTTTAGCAGTTCCTGCTCCTGTGCCATGTAGCCCAGGTGAACACTCGCTCCAAGTCGAATATGTCCTGCCAACGCTGGAATTTGCCCTACAATTGTGCGCAGCAGCGTTGATTTGCCCGTGCCGTTTGGCCCGGTGAGGACAATGCGCTGTCCACTTTGAATGTGTGTATTCAAATTCCTGAGTAGGGGGGCATCTGAGGAATAACCGATGGTCAAATCTTGCAATGTGAGTACGTCACGTCCGAGATGGGCAGTCTTGGCAAAATCAAGCTTCATTTGCCAGGATTGTTTTGGTTTTTCTACCCGATCATCTGAATCCAGATAGCGGTCCAGCTTTTTGGCGCGTGATTTGGCTTTGCGGGCTACTTTTTTGGCAATGCCTTGCTGGTAATCTTTATATCCCTTCAGTTTCATCACGCCGCCGCCAATGGAGATTGAGCTGGCTTGGCGCTCGGTATGTTCTGCCTGCGCACGAGCGCGGGCAATGTCCTGCTTCATGCGCCTAACTTCGTACTGTTGGTCTTTGTAGACGGCCATTTGCTTGTCGCGTTCAGTTGTGAACTGTTCCAGGTAGTCACTGTAATTTCCGGCATAGTCGCGGAGTGTGTGCGTGTGTGAGTCCAGATCGAGAATGCGGGTGACGGTGCGATCCAAAAAGGTGCGGTCGTGTGAAACGATGAGCACACCGCCAGGAAATTCGTGCAGCCAATCTTCCAGCCATTCCAGCATGGCAATGTCTAGGTGATTTGTTGGTTCGTCGAGCAGCAGCAATTGTGGGTCACTGAGCAAAACGAGTGCCAGTGCTAGTCTTGTTTTTTGGCCACCGCTGAGGGTGGCAACTGGTTGTGCGTCGTCAATTTGGTCCAGGCCTAGAGCGGCGAGGATGGATTGGAAACGGCCGTTT
Organism: Chloroflexota bacterium; assembly: GCA_008501785.1. Next base: position 6,239 of record QQUD01000833.1, on the reverse strand, counting down.
TCCCCTCCTTCCATCTGCCGCAACACCCGATCATACGCTTCCTGCAATTCTATGCGCTCTGGCTCATCAGATAACGCGGTTGCCAACTGCACTAGTTCGGCTTCTAACCGGTTTGGGTCGCCGACAGTGCTGTGGATCAGTTGCCCGAGTGTTAATGCTGGGCCAGGGTCAAACCCTTGTGCCAGGTAGCCGACGCGCAGGTTGGAGGGGGTGAGGGTGATGTGGCCGGAATTCGGCCGTTCTTCACCCGTCAGCAGGCGTAACAGCGTGGTCTTGCCGCAGCCGTTGGGGCCGATGAGACCAACACGGTCGCCAGCGTTGATGGAAAAGGTTATGGCTTTGAGAATGGGTGATAGCCCAAATGATTTGGATAGTTTGTGTGCGGTTAGCATGAGTTCACTCGTAGAAGCTGGCAGCGTTTTAGCTAGTCAGCAGGTTAGCTTGTTGCAGGGTGGGCAATACGGCCGTTATTGCAATGTGTTAATCAAAAAAAGGGAAAAGCTATATGGAGTGAACTTAGTCTGTCATTGGTGTACCTGAAACTTATTTATAAACCTGAAGCAATTATGCCGAATTAGGAAGATTTGGTCAAGATTGGTGTGCATCCATATAGGCTCTGAGTAAAGCATTGATTTTGGTTTGATACCCACGTCCTTGACTGCGGAACCATTCAAGCACATCACTATCAAGTCTGATTGTCACTTGTTGTTTTGATGCACGTGTTTTTAGTCCACGTTGAACAACAGCTTGTGCAAACATCTCCGGTGTAATTTCTGGCGTGTCTGACAAATCAATATCCTGATCTTGCATTGCATCAAGGCGATCCCAATCAGTTAAAGAGTCGTTTGAAGACTTCGATTCGCTCATTTTGCGTTGCTCTCCTTGCTGAAATTAGCCGAGTTTTGCTTCCACGTTCAGCGTGGGTAACAGCGATAACGCGACCTTTCAGCAAACCAAATGATATATACCTTTGTTCTTCATAATCAAAACGATCATCTAAAATAGTTAGAAAATCGCCATCGAATATTGTGATTGCATCAAAAAAATCGATTGCATGTTTCTCAATATTGCCTACGTTTCGATTCATCCCATTCAAATTGTTGATTATCCATGAATTGTAACTACAAAATGTCGTTATTTCAACTGTTTAGTAAACTGGCACATCATTGTGCAAGGCAAATATATAGATTTTGAATGGGAAGGCAAGGAAACGGCCGTTATCCTCCTATTACCCTCGTTGAATCGACGGCCGCACCACATCCCACACAGCTTCAGGGTGTTTGGCCGCGACTTGTAACAAAACCCGTGCTGCGCCACGTGGACTGCGGCGTCCTTGTTCCCAGTTTCGCAGCGTTTTTACGCTGATGCCCAGGAGTGCCGCAAATTCAGTTTGTGATAGCTCGTATCGTTCACGAATTTTTTTTACATCAGGAGGCTCTACAACAAAAGTTCGCGATGCTTCTTTTTCTCCACGTAAAATAGCGCCACCTTCGCGCACACTTTCCAACAATTCATCAAAAAGGTCTTCATTCATATACTCATTGCTCATGGATACTGTTCCTTAACTACAATTACTACTTTGTAACAATAGTTCCTTCAATTTCCCCGGAAACTTTCATATGGGACGTTGGTCTAGCAAGTAGTTTCCGGGGAAATGCGCAATACTTTTGTTACAGTGTTTCAAAAGCAATCCACTCATCTGTCATACCTGCGGAGGCAGGTATCCATCTTTTGGATTCCCGCCTGCGCGGGAATGACAAGTGAAGAAATATTTTGAAACAATGTAATTACCATCTTGCCCCCATTAACAAGAGAAAAAATAATTCACAACAATCATGCCCTATTGGCGTATACCTAGTCAATGTTTTTCACATGATGAGATTGAGAGAAACGGCCGTTACCTCCCCCCACCATGCTACAATACCCCCAACCTCAACAAAACCCGATCCTTTCTCACCCGCTGCGACTCTAAAGAGTAAACAGGTGCGACACACTTTCCGAACTACGTCGTACCTAATACACCAACTTTTTGGAATAAGGAGCGAAAAAATGAATGCAGTAAAAGTACAATACACAGTCAAAGAAGAATTTGTCGAAACCAATAAGCAAAACATTGCTCGTGTGATGCAGGCACTCAGGGAGCTAAACAATCCAGACATCAAATACAGCACGTTCTTGCTAGATGATGGCAAAACATTTGTCCATATTGCGATGCGAGCCAACGAAGCCGCCAATGAAATCCTACCCAACATGGAAGCGTTCAAAGAGTTTCAACAACAGCTAAGAGCCAGCCAGCCAGAATTACCGCCAAAAGCCGAAAATCTAACGCTCGTTGCTACCGGATGGGATATCTTCTAGTTTTAGAAGAGAAGAGATTAAGGACGCAGATAACGCAAATAACGCAGATATGAAAAAGAAATCTGCGTTAATCTGCGTTATCTGCGTCCAATTATTCTTATCTTCACACAAGGATAAAGTGTTTTATGGATGATCCGGAGTTGCTAACAAACGCGCAGGCTGGTGATATTCGGGCGTTTCATACCTTGTTTTCGGAATTTCAACCGCAGCTAAAATCGTATCTCTATCGCCTTATTGCCAATCGAAAGGACATGGAAGATATTGCACACGATGTCTTTATCATTGCATTTGAAAACATCAAATCGTTTCGCGGAGAAGCTAGCTTGAAAACATGGGTGTTTACGATTGCAACCAATCACGCCAAAAAGCATTTAAAGAACCAGGCGCGTTGGGTGACGGACACGTTTGAACGGACCAGAGAGCGTGCTTACGCAGAACCTGGCTTGATCAACACCATCGATTACACGCACCAACATGCGCCGCAGGGCATGTATGAAATTCGGGAGCATATCGATTACTGCTTCACGTGTGTTTCCAAAATGCTAGAAATTAAGCAGCAAATTGCGCTGATTTTGAAAGATATTTATGGTTTTAAAATCAAGGAAGTTGGCGTGATTATGGATGCCAGCAATGCGCAAATCAAACATTATTTGCATAACGCCCGCAAAACGATGATTGGGATTTTTGATGAAACGTGTGCGTTGGTGAACAAAAATGGCATTTGCAATCAATGCAGCGAGTTGAATGGCAAATTTAATCCCAAACAAGACAAACGGGCCGAAATTATGAAAATCAAATGGGTGAAAAACCGGGACGATCACACAACTGATGAACTTTACAGATTGCGACGCGATTTAGTCAAAATGATCGATCCGTTGCAAGCTGATGGGGCAGACTTGCATGATGTGTTGATGCGTATTAATCACAAGGTAAATGTTTGATGAAGGTGAATGATCCGACCATTTTTTACGTAGCTTGTTGAGAAAGTAGCTGATGATCGTAAAAACCTCAATTCGGAGCTTGAAAATAGGACACAGATTTTCACAGATAAACACAGATCAGATTTGATTTTGAGCATAAATGCATAAAATTGCTTCCAAAATCTGTGCTCATCCGTGTTCTAAATCTTATCTTTGAACTCAGGTTAAAAGGGAAATCAAAATGAACCCGGAAGTCTTGAAATTCCGGGTATCTCGTTTACGCAGATGCTGGTAATACATGAAAGAGCATTGCAAAATAATGGCATATGCTGCCACCCATCACGAACAGATGCCAGATGGCGTGGTTGTACGGGATTTTTTTCCAGGCGTAGAAAATGACGCCAACCGTGTACGTAAGGCCACCAGCGATGATCAAGGTAATGCCGCCTGGAGGAATTGTGACCATCATTTCTCTAAACGCGACCACGATTAGCCATCCCATTGCCACATAACCAATGGTTGTCAAGACTTCAAAACGGCCGACAAAAACACTCCTGAAGATGATGCCGACTAAAGCAATTCCCCAGACAATTGCGAGCAAAGTCCAGCCCAATCTGCCGCGCATGCTGACGAGCAAGAATGGGGTGTATGTGCCTGCAATCAGCAGATAGATGGCTGCATGATCAAACACGCGCAATACTTGTTTAACTTTGGGTATTTGAATGCTGTGATATAAGGTTGATGCCAGATAGAGCAATACCAGTGTGCTGCCGTAAATGCTAAAACTAACAACGCGCCAGCTATCTCCATAAATGGCGGCCAGGACTACCAAAGTGGTTAATCCAGCAATGGCGAGGCCAGTACCGATGCCGTGTGTAATGCCGTTCCAAATCTCTTCTTCAATTGTAAACTTAAATATTTCAGGTGGGCGCATTCTCCACTCCTTTGTTTGTATATCAATTAGCGTAGCGGAATTAGCGTCGCGTTGCCTAACAGTTAGCTAACTTTTAGTTATCAAAGTCCTTCAATTGCATCTGCAAATCGCGCTGTCTTCTGCGCCGTCAACACAGATTTCAAATGAATAAACCCCATCTTTTGCCGCGAACGAGCATTTGCCAAGTTTTCTTTACCTTCGCCAAGCATCTGCATAAAGTGCGGATAGGTCGGCAAACCGTCGATTTCCGTCTGGGTCAAAAAAGTTGTTTCATCCTGCACGCCAAGAAAAACAAAAATCAACCCATAATAAATCGCCACAAATTGCCGCATCAGATAATATTTTTTTGCTTCAATAGACGTTGGCGGGCGTTGAAAATAGGCTTGTAAAAATGCGTCATTTGCATCTTCACTTTGATAGAACAAGAATGTGCTGGCACAGGCCAAATCAAAGTAGAAACTTTGCTGTGAAGCAGATGCCCAATCGATCAGCCACAGTTGGTTGCCGTCGTATAGCAAATTGGTTGGGTTGATGTCGCAATGACACGGCCGTTTATCCCCCTCATCCACCAACAAATGTGTCAGTTCATCTTTTAGCGCCATACATTTTTGGACTATTTCATTAATTTGCAAATTTGGTTTGAAAAGTGCAAGCAGTCCATCTAACTTTTTGGCTATCGAATCATCTGGTGGCAAGGATGGCAATTGATGAAATTTGTAGATAAATTGGGCAAGGCGCTCAAGCTGCTGCGGATTCTCCAAATTGAATGAATAGATGGATTGGTCTGCAATAAACGGCATGATCAACACGCCAGTTTGTGAATTTGCGTAATGGACCTGGGGCGCAATGTGATTGTTGGCTGCCGCCGTCATTGCCGCAAATTCCCGTTCAAGCTGGTGATGTGGATGCTCTGGATCGCTGATGCGAACGACATAAATGTGGTCATTAATCGATATTTTGTACAAATTTGCAGGTGATAAACCACCTGCAAGCATGCCTGCAAATGTCCAGTCAGAAAAGTTAAAAGCGCTGTTAACAGCACTATCGATCTTATCTCGATGTGTCTGGTTCATTTCAGATTTTTTCATGATAGCCCCTTGTTTATCTGTTCCAATTTTCCTTTCAGGCGATCCAAAGCATCTTGATCAGTAGGTTGTGCCCAATCAAATCCTATCCTTTCCCAATCTGGATCATCAGGATCAAGCCCTAATGTCTGGATATAAATGCGTTGACAAACAAAGAAATCGTTTTTGTAGAGGAGCAAATAGCCGCCATCGTGGACCAAATGCTCGCGTGCCTCTTCGTAATGGGCATACCAGGAATTGATGAAACCTGCACAGCGCTGCGGATACAGCAAGGTATATTTGTTGCGTTTTCTAAAAGCTGCTAGCTTTTCTTTGCGTTCAAGCCGCTGCTTTAAATCCGCCCATGATGTATAGTCATTTTCCAGTGCAATCACGGTTAGTGCGTGTTTGCGCTGGATGTTGGCTTGTTGTGCAATGATTTCATTTGGAACGGCCGTTTCCAAATGAACCAACCGCTGAAAACGGACGGCTGCTTGCAGCGCCACTTCCAAATCATCAGACTTGAGCTGTTTATGCAGGATCGACGCCTTGATTTTATATTCTTCGAGCTGTGTGTGGGGTAATTTTGTCATGCAAACCTCCAATGCCTGCTGCCATTAACCCACAAATCCGGCGCAAAAAGAAGTTGTATGACTTGATAAATTGTTGACTAAAAACAGGGTGAGTTCCTCTTTTGTGGGTATAGGCATCCCTTGTGTGCCTAGGCAGCATTGTAGTGGGAAAAGGTGCAAGGTGCAAGGGGCAAGGAGTTTTCCTTGATTCCCCTGCACCCTGCACCTTGCACCTTCTACCCGTGATAACGGCCGTCTGTGATCCACCCCATGCGGCCAAAACCGGCGATGTATCGCGCTCGCTCAACGTGGAGTTGGTAGAATTGGAAGTCGCTAAAGTTGATGTATTGCTGTGCGCTGGAGTGAACTTGCAAATAAATGAGAGCCATTG
>QQUD01000743.1 GCA_008501785.1 Chloroflexota bacterium | reverse complement strand
GATAGCGCGATATTTCATAGCCACGAATTGTAGCCATAATTTGTAAAGATTGTATGAAGATTTTGGAAGAGAAAGCACTTTCTTTGACAAATGTGATGTGTGGAAAAGCTCTGATATAATTCGCCGCTATGTCTACCGTTACGAGTAATTCAAATCGAGAAAAGGGGCTGCGTGGGGAACGGCCGTTTCTTTTGCAGCAAACCCAACGAATTTTTCCCTTCATTTTATTTTTAATTGCATTTTTGCCACGAACATTTGGGTTGGTGGCCCGAGCGACCGTTTGGCATGTGCGTGGCGATTTATTTTTAAACGCATTGGCGGCGCGTGATTGGGCAGCTACCATTCAAGCACCGCATCCTGGTGTGATTACGATGTGGTTGGTAGCCATCGCCCGCTGGATTACTTCCTTTTTTGTGGCGGACATCAATGAACTTTCGCTGGTGCAGCAGATGTCAATTGAGCTTATTCCGTTGGAATTGGTTATTTCGTTGTGCATTGTGTTGACGTTCTTTTTGTTGACGAACCTGTTTGACCTAAAAACGGCTGTGGTGGCGACGCTGCTGTTGGCGCTGGACCCCTTTCACATCTCTATCACAAAAACGCTGCATGTGGATGGCGTCGTGAGCACCTTTGTGATGGTTTCGGCTTTGAATTTGTTGGTTTTTATTCGTGAATCGCAGGCTGAAAATCGTCGGTATTTGCTGACCTCTGGCATTTTTGCTGGATTGGCGTTGTTGTCTAAAGTGCCTTCTTTGTTCCTTGTGCCTTACTTTTTTCTGTGTCTGGGCGTGTGGCAGTTGAGTAAATTGCTGGTTGCCCAACCGGGCAGCGCTAAGGAATTGCTGCAATGGCGGTTGTGGCTGCCACCTGCAAAAACAGTGGGACGTTTGTTTTTGGTGTGGATTGTGCCGCTGGTGGTGGTATTTGTGCTCTTGTGGCCTGCGATGTGGTCGGAGCCGGTGGCGGCGTTGGCGCGTATTGCTGGGCGGTCGTCGGACCATATTTCGAATCCGCACCCGAAGCCGATTTTGTTTTTAGGGCAGGCGGCCATCATGGACCCTGGTGTGTTTTTTTACCCGGTGATGCTGTTGATTTATACAACGGCCGTTACCCTCCCCGGATTCATCATTGCCCTCACCCTGCTCTTGCGCCGCAAAATCAAACGAGAACAACAGCAAACCTTGTGGTTGATGGCTGCCTTTGTGCTCTTTTTTGTGGTGCAAATGACATTAGGCGATAAAAAGGCATCGCGTTACATTTTGCCTGCATTTCAATTTGTCACACTACTTGCCGGAATTGGGATCGTCAAATTGTTGCGTATGTGGCTGGGGAACAACACGCGATTATTCAATATGGCTTTGCTGCTGGTCATTGTTGCTCAGGCTGGTATTTCCATTCCCAATCATCCAAACTACAGCACACATTTTAATTGGCTGTTGGGCGGTACCAAGACGATTCTCGATGCTCGTGTGGTAGACGGTCAAGGGCAAGATGAAGGGCTGGACCTGGCCGCAGATTACTTAAACAACTTACCAGATGCTGCCAATCTTAGAGTAGGCGCACAAGGCAATGCGTTTGAACGCTTTTTTGAGGGGAAAACAAAAGATGTTGATGCGCCAAATGTTGATTATGTGGTGTTTACTCGGCGTGTGGTGCGAGACCTTGATGATGACTTGTGGGCGCTTTATCAACCCTTTCAGCCGGAGCATGTGGTTGAATTCCACGATGTGCCATATGTGTGGATTTACAAAGCCAGAACTGAGGAAAGTGGCGCACCGGTGTTAAATGTAGGGGATGATATTCGGCTGCTAGGGTACAAGGTGTGGCCAATGCAGGCCAAACCGGGGGAGAAGGTGCGGGTTACACTGTATTGGGAAGGCGTTAATCAGCCAACTGGTGATTTTACGGTGTTTGTACAAATGTTAAACGCAGCAGGGCAATTGATTGTGCAGCAGGATAGTGCGCCGTTGAAAGGCAGTTATCCAACCCAAAATTGGTCGCCGGGTGATTTTGTTGAGGATGAATATGAACTGACAATTCCTTTAGATGCTCAACCCGGTGCTTACCGGATTTCAGCAGGCATGTACATGTGGCAAACGCTGGAGCGGCTGCCGCTGACGACTTTGGATGGCGAGGTGCAGCCGGACAATAATTTGCTGATTGATGGAATTGAAGTGCTGCCTGCGTCGGTGGGCAATCCGTAATCATGGTTTTACGATTAGGGGCAGGTAGTTAGCTGTAAGTGTCCGTGAAAGTCGTTGGTGTGCAAGATGGTGAAGGTGACTGAATTGCTGGCTTGTATGGTTTGTGTATTTGATTGGGGTTGAAATGTGGCTGAGTCGTTGTCTTTTGCTGTGGCTATTTTGTAAGCTGTCATTTCAAAAGTGAGTAAGTTCGTAGTTGAAGCTGCTTTCTGTCATATCAGAAGGGGCGAGACCTGTGATGATTGATTCTAAAATCTCGTGTTGATAAATTTGAAATAGCAGGTATAAAAATAGGGTCGTTTCGCGTTTTGACTTTATCGTGCTTTCAATTTTGCCCGGTCATCGCATAAAAAAAATGGGTCAACAGGAATTCAAGGGGTTGAAATCACTTGTAGGGGCGGACCCTTGTGGTCGCCCTCGACTGGGCGGGTACAAGACCCGCCCCTACAAAGAGCAATTTCCCACGAAATCCTAAAGAGCCAAAAAAATTCAGCAGCTTGGCAATAGCTAATTAGCTATTTTGCTGAGGTGCTGACAAACTCAGCATAGATGCTGACAAACTCAGCTTAAATGCTGACAAACTCAGCTTAAATGCTGACAAACTCAGCATAGATGCTGACA
>QQUD01000510.1 GCA_008501785.1 Chloroflexota bacterium | reverse complement strand
GTACTTCATGAACGCCTTCAACTTTGTGGGCAATTTCGGAACGGCGTAAAACGAATCCAACTTGTGGCCCGTTTCCGTGGCCAACAGCCACAGTCCAGCCATTTTCAATCATGTCAGCGATATGAAAACTGGTTTCTTTTATTGCCTGGTACTGGTCTTCAATACTCTGGTGGGCTTTATCCTTGACCAGGGAGTTACCCCCGATCGCGATTACTGCGATTTTTTCAGACATGCACTTATTCCTCTTCATATTTGTCACAAACTGGAATTTTGAGCGAAGGGCAATAAATGCGTCTTACAAATCAATCTAGTATTGTGACGTAAATTATTCTGGATCAGGAATTAACTGAATTCCACACTCTTTATCTAAAACCGTGCCAAGTTGCTCAGGTGGGATAATCCAAATTGATTTCCCGCCGGCCTGCAAAAAGTTATTACTTGCAACCAACTTGAGATACATTGAATCAGTTAATTCGTCTTTTGTTTGTTCAATAAAGCTGTTTAACTCAGTCAAAGTGAATTGGATACAATCACCTTGGTCTACCTGAGGGAAAGCTTTTTCTATTTTTTCCCATTGCGAAACAAACACGATTGTGTCGGCTTCAACTTCGTTTGCCAGGAGAGTTGCAGTTTGTGATTTGTTGACAACGGCTTCAACGCCTGTCAATTTACCTTGTTCGTCGTATCGCACTGGGATGCCACCGCCGCCTGCACAAATCACAATCGTACCGCATTCCATCAAGCAGCGAATTGAGTTGATTTCAAGAATCTGCCTGGGCAGTACAGCGGGAACGGCTCTTTGCTGGCCGCGACCCGGTACCATGATAAATTCCCAGCCACGTGTATTGCCGTACTTTTGCGCACGTTCTCCATCAAAATAGGGGCCAACGCCTTTGATGGGTGCCGTCATATCTGGGTCTTTTTCGTCAACGAGAACCTGGGTGATAACGGCCGTTACCTCACGCTCAACACCTGCCTGTCTCAGCATATTTTGCACAGATTGCTGCAGAAAATAGCCAGTGGCACCTTGCGTATCAGCTCCACAAACATCCAGTGGCACTGGATGAACAGCATGGCTGGCTATCTCACCGCGATACAGCATATTGCCAACCTGTGGCCCATTGCCATGCACAAGAATAATCTCATGATCAGCCTGTATGATATGCTCCAGGCTATCTACAATTCTCTCAACAGTTTCTTTCTGCCCTTGAAGACCCTGACTCGCAATGCCAGAAACTAAAAGCTCGCCATCAATCGTTATAATCACCTTCATAACAATCTGCTCCATGAATTTGTATGTAATAAGTATCAGTCAGCTAAATTTAAACTCATTATGTGAGAATATGCATTCTCAATATCTCTCAACTTAAAAAACGCATAATGCTTCACCGTAAATTTAGCGACTTATGGCGAGCTAGGCAAATACCTTTACAACAACAATCAATGTCTAATGCTATCTCGCCTGTATCCGATGCCAAATCCAGGCGAGAAATTCTAAATTACACACCCAAAATGCTGGCTACCAGAGCCATACGAATGGATACACTGTATGCAATTGCTTCAAAATATTGCTGGCTTGGTGTTGTGTCGATACGTAAATCCATTTCACCAGCACGACGCGGCAGCGTATGGGTAACATGGATGACACGATCTTCTTCTTTATATACCTTGTCCAGCGTTTCATAGCGGACATAGTAGCTGTCCATTATTTTCTTAAACGCTTCTGCCTCAGCACCCTTAGGTGCGCTGCAACCGGGCAAATAAACCAAATCCATGTCAGCAATCAGTTCGTTAAAGCCATCTTGTGACAAATCAAACTCTTCTTTGACGTTGCCATTTACAGATTCCAGTTTCTTCATCACGCTTTCGGGTGTGCGATTATCTTTAGGGCAAGCCAATGTAACATCTGCGCCCAATCGAGCGAGACCATAAGCCATTGAATGGCCAGTTCGGGCTGCAACCAGATCGGCACTGGCAATACACACCTTAACGTCTTCAACTTTGTCATGTGTACGCCACAGCGTGTACATGTCTAACAATGCTTGGGTAGGATGTTCCCAATGGCCTAAACCGCCATTAATGACGGGTGCATCAGAGTAGTTAACAGCATCACGTCCATCAACATCATTAGGATGACGCAGCACAATGACGTTTGCATATTTGGAAACCACTTTGATCATGTCTGAGAGGCTTTCCTCTTTGGCCATTGAAGAGGACACTAGTGGGGTCGCTTCTGTAACCACAGCACCACCCAGGCGATGCATGGCGGTTTCAAAGCTCATGCGGGTACGGGTGCTTGGCTGAAAAAAGAGCGCTGCCATCACATTGCCAGTGAGCAATGGAACGGCCGAACGATTCCACGGTTCTAATGCGCGTGCTAATTCAAATAAGCCATAAACCTGATCGTTGGTCAGATCATTAATCGAGAGCAAACTCTTACCTTCAAAATCAATATCTTTGACAAGAGAACGTACTGTTTTTATTGCATTTCCAGTTGCCATCTTTTTTCTATCCTTAAACTAAAAATTCAATTCTGACCAGTTGTGTGATCCGCTCACGCAGTGGGTCGTATGATGAAATTCATGTCAATATGTGACTTTGTACAAAGTATCATAGAAGGGGTAAGGGACGCATAAGGCACGTGTAAAGAATTCATAAAGATTGAAATTGGGGGGAAACGGCCGTTCCCCCCCCCCCCAGAAATGTCGTCAAGAATGGCGTGGTTCAGAATTGATTTCGATCCAAGAGGGCGACCACAAGGGTCCGCCCCTACGGTTGACCTGCCTGTAGGGGCGGACCCTTTTGGTCGCCCAAATTGTTTAAAGTT
>QQUD01000113.1 GCA_008501785.1 Chloroflexota bacterium | reverse complement strand
CTATACTTCTCCTCAATTAGGCTAAAGTAACCTCGACCTTGGGAATGTTGTCATCCTGAAAAAGGGGCAGGATATTGTTGTTGATCAATTCGCCGTCAACTTTGAGCATGTTTACGCCTTGGCTGACGGGGTTGGGATTGTTCACGGTGATGTGATAGGTGTTACCGCGATAGCTGCGGGTGGCGCTGAAGCCGTCCCGCTGTGGTGGGATGGAGGGATCGATGCGCAGTCCGGCGTAGGTGGGCTGGATACCTAAAATGTGCTGTGTGCCTGCTTGGTAGGTCCAGGCGGCCGTACCGGTCAGCCAACTGTTTCGCGCCAAGCCAAACAGCGGATGTTCGTCGCCGAGGATGTTTTGCGGATAGGCGTAGGGTTCGCACTCAAATTCGTCAATACGGCCGTTTTTCCCCGCCGGGTTAATTTGCGCATAATACTCATACGCCCGTGCGCCGTTGCCGCGCATTGTTTCTGCAATAATCACCCAAGGATTGGCATGTAAAAAGATGCCGCCATTTTCTTTGGCACCGGGCGGGTAGGTCGTTACGCCGCCTTTAGCTGGGTCATATCCATTGTAACCAGGCGTGCTGAGTTTGATGCCGTGCTGCGTGTTCAAATGTGTGTAAACGGCATCTAGCGCCTGCTGCGCTCGTTCTGGCGGCGCAAAGCCCGAGAGCACTGACCAGGATTGTGCGTTGGTGAAAATTTTGCCCTGTTCATTGCTTTTCGAGCCGATGGGCGTGCCGTCTGGATTGAAGTAGCGCACGTACCAGCCGCCATCCCACGCATGTTCGTTTACCCGTGCTTCCATTTCGTCATAGTAGGGGGTGAGTTGGGTGGAAACGGCCGTTATCCCCAAATAATCCGCCAGTTCAATCAACTCACGCAAACCTTTACCGTACAAATTCGCTGTGTAAAGCGATTCTGCGCCTTTGGGCAGATTCACCGTGTCGTTCCAGTCGGCAAAACCGAGCAGTGGCAGACCATGTTGGCCTACATCATTACGCGTAAACTCGATGCCTCGCAGCAAATGCTCCCACACAGTACCTGATTCCAATGGCTGGCCGTCTTTGTCCTTTTCGTAAAATGGAATGACGGTGCCGAGGAAGTCAAAATCGGCCGTTTCTTTCAGGTAAGCAGCCGTTGCCAAAATAATCCATAAATGGTCATCGCTGTAGTAGTCTGGTGCCTCATCTTCGCCCGATTCCCCGCGATTGGCTTCCATTGAGAGCGGGTTGAACTGGTGCATTGCTGACCCGTTGCGCAGCTGCGTGTGCAGCAGTTGGGTGATCAGCGCTTTGCCTTCCTCGGGAGCCGCTGCCAAAACACCCAACACATCTTGCGAACTGTCGCGGAAGCCGATGCCGCGTGCGCCCAGCCCTAACTGGTAGAGCGACAAATAACGAGACCAGTTTTTGGTGATGATGCATTGTCGTAAACTGTGGACGTTGAGCATGTGGTTCATCGCTTCATCTGGCGTATCAACTTGTAATGAAGAGAGATAGCCATTCCACATTTTGGCAAGATCGGCAAGTGCGGTAGCAACAGCATCATGATTTCCATATTGTGCCGCTTGCATGTGCGCTTCTGCAAGTGAAGCCGTTTGCCCGAGCACGGTAATGATGCGGCGCGATTCGCCAGGAGCGACTGCACCGAGTGCGTGATGCAGTGCGGCCATGTTATCGCCGCGCACGGCTTCGTTGTTGCCGAGGGCAGGTGCTTGCAAACTGAGCGGATTGGCCCAGGTGCCGTATTCGTTTTCACCCAGGAAACAGCGTCGATCGGTTTCAAATGAGGTAACGGGCTGGTTGCTGGTGAAGAAGTTGAGTTGCAGTTCTTTATTCATGAAGGGGTATTGGAGGAGGAGAATACGGCCGTTTTTCTCTCGCACCACCTGACTCTGCATCGTCTGCGGAACCCAATCCGCATTGTTAAACTGCTTCAACGCATCTGGATGTGTGTACTCAATTGCCGGAATCACATCCAGCGTTTTGGGTTCGGTAGATTGGTTCGTGATAGAGATGTCCTGCACGACACAGTTTGCACCAGGCGGCACAAAAATGGTGATGTCACTGCGAATGCCGTCGTATTCGGCAACAAAGCGCGAATAGCCCAGTCCCACATGACATTCAAATGTATCCAACGGCGTCAGGGTGGGGGTCAAAAAGGGTGAGTAAACACGGTAGCCATGCTCATCTTGAATGCGAATGTAAATGGTGGACCCTTTGAAATTGGACGCAGGCATTTGCGGAATGTATTTGGTGATGCGATTGAGCGCCGGGTCGCCTTTGCACACGAGCATCCCGCCCGTGTGGTCCACAAAGCCGCCAAAGTTGAGTGTGCCGATGTAGTTAATCCACTTCACCGGCGTTTTTGGATTGGTAATCACATATTCACGTGAATCGTGATCGAAGTAGCCGTAGTTTTTCATCAGTTTCTACCTTTGTTAGAGGAGAGTATTGCAACGATTTGTGGGGACAAAATATCTGCCGCACCCGCCGAGGGCTGAAGCCCCTGGCTACGAGGTGGAAGGCCCTCCGGGCCTGACTAATTCTTAGCCCTGAAAGGGCTTTCATCTCGTAGATGGGGCGTTATGAACCTGAAGAAAATAATATGGTAAACGGATTTTATGGCTCTTCAGGTTCATTTAGGCGATTCAAAGCTCCGTTTGATTACCATTTTAATTTTTGAATCGCCATCACGCCTCATCGAAGGTGGCAAATTATCGTCTGTTCATTTGTCCCCACGATTTCTTGCTATACTCGTTAGAGGAGTATTTGTTGAGAAGTTATTTTGTGTATTGGTATATTGGTATATTAGTATATTGGGTAATCCTAATACACCAATATACCTCTGCTTTAAGAAACCGTAACCTGCACCATCACTTCAGAACGGCCGTTTCCCACTACCGGCACCACATTCCCATCCACAGCTTCACCATCCACTGTCAGCGAAACATTGTTGCCTGGGCCAGCGCGTTCCACCTGAATCTGGTAGGTGACATCTCTGAAAATGCGCGTGGCGGTGAACCCAGGCCACGCTTGCGGAATGACCGGCGCGATTTCTAGGCCATTGTAAGTGGGGCGAATGCCTAAAATCCATTGTGTGATGGCGACGTAGTTATAAGCAGCCGTGCCGCTCAACCATGAATTCTTAGCCTCGCCGTGAGATGGTGCATCTTTACCTGCGATCATTTGCGCATAGACATAAGGTTCGCTGCGATGCACCTCGCTGATTTCTTCTCGCGCTGCTGGGTTGATGCGTGTGTAATAATCAAACGCCGCATCCCCGTTGCCCACAATCGCCTCGGCCATCATGATCCAAGGGTTGGTGTGGCAGAAGATGCCTGCATTTTCTTTGTAGCCGGGTGGGTAGGAGGAGATTTCGCCCAGATTGAGATAGTAGCGTGTGTAGGCTGGTTGGTGCAGCACAATGCCGTGCGGTGTCGCCAGCCGGTCACGCACTGAATCGAGCGCTTTGCGTGCATGTCCACTGTCCACGCCAATACCGGCCATGATGCACATGCCCTGCGGCTCGATGAAGATTTGCCCTTCCTCACATTTGTGCGACCCAATTTTGTCGCTAAAGTCGTCGTAGGCGCGCAGGAACCAGTTGCCATCCCATCCATTTTGGAGAGTGATGGCTGTCATTTTGGCAGCTGCTTCGCGGTAGAAGGTGGCATCGGCAATCTTGTCGTTTTCGAAACGGCCGTAACCCTCAGCCAAATCCGCCATTTCCTTTGCTGCCAGCGTAAACAGCCCCGCAATAAAGACCGATTCAGCCACCTTGCCGTCTTTGTTGGTTGTGGTTTGGAATGATTGACCCGGTTCGGCGGTGAATGCATTTAAGTTGAGGCAGTCGTTCCAGTCAGCGCGACCAATCAGCGGCAAATCATGGGGGCCGATGCGATCTAACGTGTATTGCAAACTGCGCTGCAAATGGTCGTAGAGTGGTTTTTCGCTGCCCTCTTTGTTTTCGTATGGTACCTGTGCTTCGAGAATGGAGAAGTCAGCCGTTTCTTTGACATAAGCCGTTACGGCCAATACCAGCCACAGGGGATCATCGTTGAAATTGCTGCCCACGGCATCATTGCCTCGTTTGGTGAGCGGCTGGTATTGGTGGAATGCGCCGCCCGTTTCGAGCTGCGTCGCGGCCAGATCCAAAATCCGTTCCTTGGCGCGTTTAGGAATCATATGCACAAAACCCAACAAATCTTGATTGGAGTCGCGGAACCCCATGCCGCGCCCAATGCCCGATTCAAAGTATGACGCCGAGCGGGACATGTTGAAGGTGATCATGTTTTGGTACGCATTCCACATGTTCACCATGCGGTTGGTGTGAATGTCGGGGGTTTCCACCTGATATTTGTTCAGCAGCATTTCCCAGTGTGCTTGCAGGGCGGCAAAGGCGCTGTCTACGGCTTCTGGCTGCAAATAGCGTGCAATAATTGGCTGCACGGTTTGTTTGTTGATGATGTTTGAATGGGGTGGGTCAAACTTTTTATCTCGCGGATTTTCGTGATAGCCGAGTAAAAAGATGATTTGGCGAGATTCTCCCGGTTGCAGCGTCAATTTGACGTGATGCGAACCGATGGGTGACCAGCCGTGTGCGTGCGAGTTGTTCGATGCGCCATTTTCCACAACTTGTGGTTTGTCCCAGCCACGGTATGCGCCGAGGAAATCTTCGCGTTGGGTGTCAAATCCAGCCAGGTCAGCCGAACAGGCGAAGTAGGCGAAATGGTCGCGCCGTTCGCGGTATTCGGTTTTGTGATAAATGACACCGTTTTCAATTTCGACTTCGCCAGTGTTGAAATTGCGTTGGTAATTGCTGGCATCGTCGGCCGCATCCCACAAGTTGAATTCGATGCAGGAGAACAGCGATAGATCGGCCGTTTCTTGCCGATGGTTGGTAACTTTGAGGTTCCAAATTTCTAGCGTTTCACCTAGAGGCACAAAGTAGGTTGCATTGGCTTCAATGCCTTGGTTGGTTGAACCGATTTTACTGTAGCCAAAACCGTGGCGGCAGGTGTACTCGTCGAGGGTGCTGCGCACGGGCTGCCAGCTTGGGCACCAATAGTTGCCATCGGCGTTGTCGCGCAGGTAAATCATGCGCCCGCCGGTGTCGGTAGGCACGTTGTTGTAGCGATAGCGCGTAACACGCCGCAGTCGCGCATCCTGGTAGAAGTGGTAGCCGCCGCCCGTGTTTGAAATCAGGCCAAAAAAGGTTTCGCTGCCCAGATAGTTGATCCAGGGCAGGGGGGTATCGGGTTGGAAGATGACGTATTCTTTGTTACTGTCATCGAAATGTCCATATTTCATGATGATCTCCTTGGAAGCATTTCAGCATTTCAGCTTGTCAGCACTTCAGCTTTTTGCTGACTAGCTGAAATGCTGACTAGCTTTTTATTGATCTGGTGGACAGAGAACGGCCGTTTCCATACTGTCCGTACTCAATCCATACCCAAATGGAAAAAGTGCCGCGCCGCAGCCACGGCTGGGCATGTTGTTAAAATCAAACGGCAGTTGGCTCATCGTACGTGGCCAAGTGAAGGGTAATATACCCTGAAATGACACGTCTCCAAAGAGAACATCGGCAATACCATTTGCTTCAGTTCCTGGCAGCCAAACAGCCAGGGCAGCGTCCCAATCGCGGAGGGGTTCGGTGATGATTAACGGCCGTCCTGACACAATCAGCACCACCAGCTTTTCACTGCGCTCACGGACGCGCTCAATGACGGTTAAATCAGCTTCAGAAAGCGACAAATCGGCTTGATCGCCAAGTCCTTCGGCGTAAGGCGTTTCGCCAACCACCACAATGCCATAATCGGCAATTGCTAAATTGCCATTGTCGTCGGTGATGCGGTCGAATTTGCCAAAGCTATTGTAGGTCACGGCCGTTTCCGCGCCCACTGCCTGCTCAATCCCTTCCAAAATTGTGGTGCCATTGGAGATATTGCCGATGGCTCCTTGCCATTCAATCGTCCAGCCGCCGCTCTGAATGCCGATGTCATCGGCTGCTTTGCCTGCTACAAAAATGCGTTGTGCATCTTTGGGCAGCGGCACGATGTGACCGTCATTTTTCAGCAGCACAACAGACTTGCTGACTGCTTCGCGGGCAAGTGCGCGATGGTCTGCTGACCCAACTTGTTCAAAAAAATTGTCGTCGGGAGAGGGATTTTCAAATAGCCCCATCTCGAATTTGACGGTTAAGATGCGGCGTACTGCGTCGTCGATGCGTTCTTGTGGCACGTCGCCATTTTCAACCGCTTTGGTCAGGATATTGATGAAACGGTTGTAATCGGTTGGCACCATGTTCATGTCGATGCCTGCGTTAACTGCCGTTACTACTGCCGCTTCATAATCATCCGAAATCTGGTCAATGCCTGCCCAGTCCGACACCACAAAGCCGGTGAAACCCATTTCACCTTTGAGCACGTCTGTCAGCAAATAGCGCTGGGCGTGCATTTTCATGCCGCCCCAACTGCTAAACGAAACCATGATGCTGCGTGCGCCTGCGTCGATGGCGGCTTGATAAGGTGACAAATGCACGGTGCGCAATGTTTCTTCATCGACTTCGGTCACGCCCTGGTCGATTTGATAAACGTACTGTTTGTCCATGAAAAGGGCTGTTGTGGAACTTCCCCAGGCGGTGCCGCCATCCCCAACAAAGTGTTTGGGGGTTGCCAGCACGGTTTCGCTGGAAGCTAAATCGTCGCCCTGCAAGCCGCGCAAATAGGCGGTTGCCAGTTTAGTGACGACGGCTGTGTTTTCGCTGTAGGCTTCGTAGGTGCGTCCCCAGCGAATATCTTGCGGCACAGCCAGCACGGGAGCGAAGTTCCAGTTTACGCCGGAAACGGCCGTTTCCACTGCTGTCACCTGTCCAATGCGCTCCAGCAAATCTGCATCGTGGGTCGCGCCCAGTCCAATATTGTGCGGGAAAATAACCGCGCCTTTCAGATTGCCATGACCATGTACCGCGTCACTGCCATACAGCAGTGGAATCCCTAATCGGGTTGACAGCGCTTCATCTTGATAGGCACGAATGTTTTTCGCCCAGCTTTCGGCTGTGTTGGGTTGAAAATAACCACCACCACCACTCAAAAGCGCCCCTAGCCCCCATTCCCCAATCGCCCCATTCCCCAAGCTGTTCTTTTCGACAAGCGTCATTTGCCCAATTTTTTCAGCCAGCGTCATGCGGCTGAGTAAATCGTCTGCGCGTTCTGCTGGAGAAAGAGAGGCATCTTGATAGGCGCGTGTGCTCGTTGCATCGTCGGTGATCGTGTCGATGGGGGTGTTTTCCGTTTGCGTGGGTGCTGCTTCTCGGCAGCTCAGCAGCAAACAAAAAACAAGAATCGTTGCAAAGAAAAATCGTCGGTTCATGTTGTTTATTCTGTCTCAAACAGGTAAAGCGAGATGGATTGTCCCGGTAGGGTGATGGCATCGGTGTTTTTGAAGCTGATTTCACCCAGGTTTTCGGCGTTGTGTGCGGGGTCTAGGCGGTGGATAACGGCCGTTTCACCCACATCACCCACAATTTGCAGCGGCACATCCATGTCCGCATCACCCAGATTGATTACTATCACTGTGATCGTACCATCCTCGCGCTCTGCTGCATACACCGATACATTTGGTACATCTGATGCAGAGGTCAGACGGATTTGTCCAAACTGCTGGTAGAGCTGGTAGACGTAGTAGGTGGGACGTACATGATCTCGTGCCAGCAAGCCCCAGCCGCCTGCGCCATCCTTCGTTTGCAGCACAAAATGCGCCACAATGTCCACTTCCTGCTCAATCATACGCCCTAATACGTCGCCCCACCAAATCGCATTGAAATGTGAATCTGGTGTAGCTTCCTGGCTAATCACCTTGCTCCAATGCGAATTGACTTCGGTGATAGCGACAGGTAGATCGCGTCCGGTGGTTTCGTTGATCAAGGTTTTTAAATTGGGAATGATTGTGTCCCACTCGCTGCTGCTGGCGCGTAATTCGGGAATGGTTGTGACGCTGGTCATTGTGCGCGGGAAGGGGTAGCGATGTACGGCGACAATGTCCACCATGTCGCCATTGGCTTCTAAAAAGGCTTGGACCCAATCACGGCCGTTTTCATCCTTCGGATCAACATCTGGACCGCCGGTGTATTGGTGCGTGTCTGGCCCAATTAGCAAAATGTCTGGGTCAACAGCCAGCATCGCTTCGGCAAACTGTCGCCATTCTTCATTGTAGCGGTTCGTGTCGTAATCATCGTAGAGGCTGGGTTCGTTGCCAATCGACCAATATTTGACGCCGTACTCTTTTTCGATGTTGGCGTAGGTGACCAATTCGACCGCTTGCTCAGGTGTACCGCCACGCAGCCGCACGCTGATTTGGGGTTCGGCTCCCATCTGCTCACACAGCTTGATGAACTGGTCAACTTGGCGATGGGTGATTTTGTTGAGATCGCCCCAATTGCCGCCCGGAAAACGCAAAAAGCGAATTCCGGCGTTTTCTGCCTGTGGAATTAAATCAAAAGGAACGGTTATCCAGGGACCGAAGTTGGTGCCGTACACGTATGGATTGATGTCGCCAAGCTGTTGGGTAGCATTGACGAAGAGTGCGTTGGGCATTTGGGTGGGGATGGGTGTAGGGATTGCCGTCGGCGTAACTGTTGGCTCAACCGGCACTTCACTTTGGCAACCTACTATCACAACTGTCATACTTACCAGCAGGCATAACAAAACCTGCCCTAACCGCTTTCGGGTAATTTCTCTCATCATTTTTACATTCCAATATCAAAATTTGAGCAAACTATTAAAGGAGGTTTCTTAGATTTTTTTGCACGGATTAGAGAAATCAATAAATCCTACAATCCGTGTTTCTCCTGTCCGTGTTTGCAATTTTCCCCAAACCACTCGATCTCTCTTCAATTCTAATTGCAAAAAAACAAAGCTCACTGATCTTTCACAAGAAACCAATTGTTGTAGGGGCGGGTCTTGTACCCGCCCTGTCTTGGGGATCACCTGGGTGTTCGACAAACCAGGTTGCCCACAAGGGTACGCCCCTACAATTGGTGAAATTTCATGATATTATTTCTCTACACCAGTAATTTTCACACCTTGCATAAAGAACTTTTGAGCCAGGAAGAACATCAACACTGGCAATCCCAATGCCATCAGCGAAGCTGCTTGCAGCAGATGTGGCTGTGTGCCATAAACAAAGTTGAACTCTTGCAAACCAATCGAAATCGGCCACAAATCAGAATTACCGCGCAGGTAAATCAGCGGCTCAAAATAATCGTTCCACGCATAAACGGTGTGGAACAAGGCGACAGCAATCAGCACCGGCCACGATTGCGGCACAATCACGCGCAACAAAATTTGGAACGGGCCAGCCCCGTCAATCATCGCTGCTTCATCTAATTCTTTTGGAATCGACAAGAAATATTGACGCAGCAAAAATGTGTTGTACGCATTGGCAAAAAAGTGAGGAACGACCAACGGCAGCCAGGTATTTACCCATCCCAATTTGTTAAACAAAAAGTAAGTGGGAATAAGCGTCACTTGTCTGGGCAGCACAATCGTGCCAATCAAAATGAGAAAGATTATATTTTTGCCAGGGATGGGAAAACGAGCAAAGCCATAAGCAACCAGCGTACAAGAGATAATCGTGCCAATGACCCCTAAAATAGCAATTGCAAATGTGTTGCCAAACAGTTTTGGAAATTCAATCGCTTTCCAGGCTTCGAGGTAATTGCCCCATTGAGCGTCAGCATGTAAAGAGGGTTCCAATGCACGCCAGCGTCCTTCCCATTCGATCAGGCCTGCTTCTGGGTTATTGGGGTTAATAAATTGACTGTTTTCACGTCCCTTTTTAACCAATGCCCACGTTTCAACAGAACCATCAGGCTGCGGTACTTGATACAGGGAATAATCCTCATCCTCGTAATGGTACGTTGCTTCAGACTTGGGCAGAATCTTCCCATTTTGAATTTGGTCCAATGATTTTAAAGAGGTGACTGACATGTAAATAAATGGACCCAGATATAGAAATAATGCCATTGATGCAAACATGGTCACAAAACCAATGATAATTATGCGTCGCATGCTGCGGTCGGAAACTGGATAGGTACGAAGGTTGGATTTTGTTTGTGTTCTTTTTTCGGTTAGGGCACTCATTAGTCGGTACCTCCCGGTGAATAAACCCAATATTTTGCTGACCAAAATACGAAAATGGTGAGGGACATGGCGATGAAAAAGAGCAGCCAGGCCAGCGTGGCACCGTATCCCATATCTTGATAGGTGAAGGCAGTTTTATAAAAGTGAATATTGAAAAAGTACTGTGATTGGCCTGGGTCTTGGGTTGATGCCCGTGTCAAAATCCAGGGAATGGTGAAATATTGGAACAGTCCAATAACAGCCATAACCAGATTGTAGAAAATAACAGGTGTAATCATCGGAATGGTGATGTGCCAGAATTGTCGCCATCCATTGGCACCATCTACTTTTGCTGCGTCGTAAATTTCGGTTGGTACGTTTTGCAGCCCAATCAGCGTGAACAACATAGCGTTACCAGCGCTCCAAAGCCCGATGATGAGCAGTGCTGGGTATACCCAAGTGGTGCTGTTAAGCCAGTCAGGGCCATTGATGCCGATAAATGCGAGAGAACGATTGATCCATCCTGTTTGTGGATTCATTACACCGCGCCAAATGATAATTGCGGAAACTACAGGCACCATATAGGGCATGTAGAAAAAGGTGGTGAAGAATCGTTTGCCTATTAATTGTTTTAAATTGAGCAATGAAGCCATTGCAATTGGCTGAACAATGCCCAAAGGAATCGCGAGTGCGAAGAAAATGAAGGTTACTTTTAACGCCTGCCCTAAATCTGGGTCGGAAAAAAGCCGAGCATAATTGTCGATACCAATAAATGTCATTTCATCCGGCTTCGTGATGTTGAAGTCGGTGAAAGAGAATGCGAGGGATGCCAACATGGGCAACATTGTGAAAATTAAGAACCCAATGATCCAGGGCGACAAGAATATCCATCCCCAACGGGCACGCTGTTTTTCTAGTTTAGAACGCGGGCGCTGAAAAGTTTCTTTACGTCCGGCTAATGATCGGGCTTCATCAAAGACGGTCATACCATTTCTCCGCAAGAGAAGAACAGCAGAATTATGAACCTGAAGAAAATAAATCGGTAATCGCCATTCACGGCACTTCAGGTTCATTTAGGCGATTCAGTACCTAGTTTATTACCGATTTAATTTT
>QQUD01000076.1 GCA_008501785.1 Chloroflexota bacterium | reverse complement strand
AAAATGGGTCGTCGTACCTGTTTTTTCACCTCGTTTCAGTTTACGGGTTTTCTTGACTGGGGCTTTTGGAATACCACGTTCATACCGCTGTACCCACACATGTCCTTCACGTCGTACCGTCACTTCCATCCATTCTGAAAGCGCATTAACGGCCGCTGCACCCACACCATGCAAACCACCAGAAACTTTATACGCATCGTTATCAAACTTACCACCAGCATGAAGCGTAGTATGCACAAGTTCCAAGGCAGACACTTTTTCAGTTGGATGTTTTGCAACCGGAATACCCACACCATCATCCTGAACACTCACGCTTAAATCTTTGTTGATTGTGACTTCAATGCGTCCACATCGACCTGCTAACGCTTCATCAATTGAATTATCAACAATTTCATAAACGAGATGATGCAATGCTTTTGTATCCGTGCCACCGACATACATCCCAGGACGCCGACGAACTGCCTCTAAACCCTTTAATACTTGAATGCTACTCGCATCATATTGTCTTTCTTCCGCTGTTTTTGCCATCTGTTAACCTCAAAATATCGACACCTGGTTATTTCAACTTCAATACGCCCAAACCAGGAGCCGCTACAGCCGATAAGCTGTTTGGATTCTTGTTTTTTTGTTTAAATAATTGGGTATGAACTGGAGAAAACGAGTGTTGTTTTTCTCTAAGTAGATGCCTGAATTCATGACATAATTATATCATATCTTCACAAACCCTACCATTTTCCTATTAAACAAATGCGAATTCGATCTATACTTCAAATGCTTCTTCGCGCACAAATTGGTGTGAGTATTTTCCCTATATCAAGAAAACATAAGAACAAAACGAACACAATCGTACCCAGCAGTTTGGAACCAAAGCTTTGAACAGCTTCATCACCAACCTGCCCCACATTTCACTGTGTTGATATTGTTCCAGTAAACATTAGTTGTATTGGAATTTACACGAATCTGTAATGTTAAATTAATTGTATTGGCAAGGAGCGTAGCGTGAATAGGCAAATTGATAAACAGCAGAGAGTCATTAAAAAACGAAACAAAATCAATATAAAAGGCAAGCATGTCGGTTACTCGATTGGTCTCGGTACTATCGTCATGATTTTAGCCATAATGGCCACCTTTGTATTAGCAAAAATCACCCAGTATACCTTGGCACCAGATGAAGTATTGGAAGCCAACTGCGAGGGTCGTGGGTTTAACATTGAACCCATATCAAGAACGGAAGTTTCATTAAAATGTATTGATGATGAGCAACCGACACCGGCACCAACGGATGTACCACCAACAGATGTGCCACCAACGAATGTGCCACCAACAGATGTGCCACCAACGAATGTACCACCTACCGTTGACCCCAATCATCCAATTATCGACATAATTTGTGATGAATTCCCTGGCAACTTGGTGAAAAACCCCAATTTCAACGGGTCAGATTATTGGCAATTTTACTCGGATGGAGCTGGGCAATTCTCGATTGAGGATGGAGGCTATTGCGATAGCACTGCTCGCCTAGACATTAGTGCCCCAGGGGAAAATGTGCAATTTTATCAACAAGAGATTGCTTTAGAACCCAACACCACATATCTGTTCGCATTCATTGGGAAATCAAGCAGCGGCAATGACTTAGCCCTTAATTTGCACAAACATGATCCCAATTATGACAGCTACGGTCTGCAAGATTATCAAATTGATATGAGCACCGAATGGCAAGCATACTTTGTAGAATTTGACACCTCAATCTTAGGTACAGCTATCAATGACGGCCGTTTACGTTTCTGGTTAGCTCCCTTTGATGCAGCCGGAGATGTTTATTGGATTGATCAAGTATCAATCTTGCCTGCAGATATGGTTAATTTACCACCATTGCCACCGGTTCTGCCATTGCCAGAAAAACCAGGAACGAATCCGACAACCGTGCCACCAACAACGGTGCCACCAACAGATGTACCACCAACAAACACACCTGTTCCACCTACGAACACACCTGTTCCACCTACGGCAACGGCCGTTCCGCCAACACCGGCTCCTGGTGTTGAAATTAATGTCAATTTTCACCGCGATGACGCACCACTGCCAGCAGGCTACCTGTCAGACACAGGGTTAACCTTCGGTGACCACAATGGCACTTTCTACGGCTGGCAAGCTGACAATACCGGTCAAACCCGTTTTTACTCCTGGTACACAGATGATGACCGTTTGGCATCATTCACACATTTGCAGCGTGGTGGCGGGAAATGGGAAATCGTTCTCCCTAACGGCACTTATCAAGTTTCTGGTGTATCCGGGGATCCTCGATATACGAACCAGGTCAACCATCTTTTGATTGAAGGGGTTAGAGTAGAAGATGCAATTAGCGACAACCATTTCGACTCCTTCTCCGTCACAGTTAACGTAACAGACGGCCGTTTAACAGTTGAAGCCGCTCCCGATGGAGATAATGCCAAATTGAGTTACGTGGACATCATTTCTACTGGCGAAACACCACCAAGTACACCGGTTCCGCCGACCAATACACCAGTTCCGCCTACCAATACCCCGATTCCACCTACCAACACACCCGTACCACCCATCACCCCAACCCCAGGCGGATATCCCCCACCAGGAGGCGGCGGTTATCCAGGGCCAGGAGGCACCACGCCAATAGCCGATCGCGGCAACGTTGTTGCAGCAGGCAACAAATGGGCATGGAGCAACGGCGATGCATTCGTACCCCAGTTGGCCATGATTGGTGGACCACAGCTTTATTGGACAGGAACGGCCGTTGACACCGCCGCGATTGATGCAGAAATTGAACGCTTTATTAACCAACACGGCTTCAATGGATT
>QQUD01000959.1 GCA_008501785.1 Chloroflexota bacterium | reverse complement strand
GCCTCACAACTTGAGAAATTAGTGACAAATCGCGTCCTGGCTGTCGAAAAGCGGGATGGGTTTCGCGTGGTAAAGGGCATTACGACAGCTACTAATTCAGCGTGGCACCAAATCACAACCCGGCGGATTGTGGATTATGCCATTTATGGTGTTCGTTCAGCCTGCAATCCCTATATCGGCAAGCTAAACAACGAGCGCGTACGTGGGGCGATGAAAGCCACGATTGATGCCTTCCTCACACGAATGGTGGAGAATGAGTCCTTGACCAGCTACGAACTAGACGTTTCTGCAACCCGTTCCCAGGAAATCGCCGGAGAGGCTATTGTCACGATGACCGTCCGACCCACGTTCAGTATAGATTTCATTAAAGTCACCATGTATCTTGGTTAACCGCTTAGGGGCAATGCACTTTTAGCAGGTTGACTTATTGCAATCTGCTCTGGTATTAGTGCATCGCACCTGAATAGTCATCCCACAAATATTAGATGCGTATTGCGTGCCTCGAATTTCATTATCGGCGGACAATCCGCAATTTGCAATTCGCGTTTATGAAGGAGGCAATCTATGCCCAATGTAAATGTCTTCCGAGGTTCTGATGCTTCGCTGGTTCTTGCTGTCGATGATAGCTCAACGGTAGAAGGGGGACTGGCCGATGGTATTATTAATGAGTACGAGCTGTCTAATATTGTCGGACGCTTGCAAAATGTGCAGGTTGTCGTGGAAAATGCCCTGAATCCGTATCATGAAATTGGTAAGCGCTTTGCAACTGAATTACGCCCCGGCAATATTAACGTATCAGGTTTTGCCGAGCGTGCCCATGTTAATGGGGCACTCATTCGCCTCTTATTGGGAGAAGGGGCGCAAAGCCCGCCGCCGACAAGTGGCATTCCCCAACCTACTTTTAATATGGTTATCAATCTCAAAAACCCAGCCCTACCTGACAATAGCAGCAAAGTAACGCTTTTTGGCGTGAAGTTTGAAAGCTGGACATTTGATTTGCCGGAGGATGATTTTGTAATGGAGGCGGTTTCCTTTAAGGCACTGCGAGTGAGCAGTGAGGAAACAAGTGGTTAATGACTAAATTACAATTAACGCCGGAAGAATTATTGACCGGCGCCAACGTTACGTTTGATATTATTGTACCACCAGATGTATTACAGCCTGGTGAAAACGGCCGTTCATCAGCTGAAACCAGTAGTCAGGATATGATGGTGCAGTTAAGGCCGTTAACCATTGGTACCTTCCAGCTCATTATAAAAGCTGCTAAACATGATGCTGGCTTAATTCCTGTCCTAATGGTCAAAGAGTCATTGGTTCAGCCTACTCTCTCACTAGAACAGGTCAAGCAACTTCATTTGGGGTTGATTAACTTCTTGATTAGCCATATTCGCCAGATAAGTGGGCTTACGCAAAAAAAAAACCTTTAAATGAACTGCGTGCCTCGCCATTAGTGCAGGCTGGTTTTCGCCTGGCACGTGAATTTGGCTGGACACCACAGCAATTGCAGCAGATGACGATGGCTCAGGTATCTATCTATTTGCAAATGTTAGACAAGGAGGCAAGTGATGGGGGCAGACGATGAAGCAATCATGCGCCTGGGAGGCAGGCTGCGCAGCCAGTGGCAGTCAATGTTGCAGCAATTAACGGCCGATTGGTTTAACACCAATGATTTAATGGTCCAGGATTGGCAGCAGCTGCAAGCCATACAAAACGACATCATTCACGTTTTCCAGATTAATGATGAATTTACTGCCCTGGAAGCATGGCTTACCTCTGGTTTCATTGCTCAATCTGAGTGGGTGTACGATCCGCCGGAAATGGTGGGGGATGCAAGAGAGGATACGGCCGTTTCTCACCACACTTCAATACATAACCATCACGTACCTAATCTCCACCTGTCAACTACTGGCCAACTAGATGAGGGGCAGCTTCGCCCGCCCGAAAATGTGAGTTTACCAGAGGGAATGCGGCCACCTCGATTATCAGAATCGCCGGAAACTGTGCGCGGACTCCAGGATTTGGCTCGTGAGCTGGAATCTGAACACCCTTATCAAGGTATACCGGAGTTTGATGAGGAATCTACATCAGTAAGTGGTGAGTGGTTGCCGATAAGGGATGACGTGTCACTAGAAGGGGCGCAACCTTTGCCAGGTGAAGGTAACCTGGGTCGGCAAGCAACTGAGCCGGAGCGGCCTTCGAATTTTCCTAGCAGCCCACATGATCAGCCGGAACGACTTCACTCAAAAAGTGCAAACTTCATCCAGCCATCGTTTGCGACTACGCCGGAGTGGTGGTCAGAACCACCGGATTTTGAGGATATAACGCTATCCATTCCTGAGCGTGCAACATTAGGATTGGATTTGGCAACGGTTGATTTGGCCAGCGGCTCATTTCCTAACGAGCCAGGGAATACGGTCGGGGCGACATCTAACATAAAGCAACATGAGCAGCAACCGGTATCGGCAGACAGTCCACTTTCTGATCAGTCAAAATCACGCCAACCCAAACCGGCAAAAATGCCACCTGTACGACCGGGAGTAAACAGGCCAGATCCAAAGTGGAAAGCCTCGTTTTCTACCGTACCAGAAACCGAACAGACCAGGGAAGTTGAAGGCCCGACTGAGGTTGACCTGGATGCCATCCTGGAAGCCATCACCGAGGATATTGAACGAGAATATAGACGGTTTTACGGGAGTTAGTCATGCCCATTGAGATAGCCAGCATTCAATTGAAGCGAATTCATAAAATCACCACCCTAGAGGCGGCCAACTTTGTCTCTCATCGCATTCCCGGCCTCAATGGCAACGTGGTGCAGAACTTAGGGCGAGATTCTGT
>QQUD01000282.1 GCA_008501785.1 Chloroflexota bacterium | reverse complement strand
GCTTGCCCCAGACCGACTCCCAGGCTGAGCAAGCCACCAAAGAGGCCCCCCACAACAATTGCCATTGGCACATCCCCCCACGCCTGCTGCACCACCTCGCCTACTGACCACATGGACATGAATGCGCCCATGGTTGCCAGGAGCATGGTGATGGTGACGGCCGTTACCCACTGCACAAAAAACGATCCTCGATTTAGTTTCGACATGTTGACCTCCAAATTTTGTGTGATGGTCAACACTTTACAATCCCAACAGTCCCGTTGTCATGAGGCTGCTGTCCTGAGTAGTCGGGAATATGAGGTCCGTAAATGGAATGCTTAGTTGACTGAGAATGAGGTTGCCCAAAGAACAATGCCAATTTTTTTGACGAGCCTCCTCCTATACTTAATAATGCTATACTTGATAATATAGTTACCAGTCGGTTATGCAGAAGATAGCCTGGATGATAAAAAATGAATGGAGAGAATGAGAGCAGAAGCATTGGAAACTCGGGACCATTATGGGACGAAAACTTTGCCCGCATATTCCTTGAAGCCCAAGGTATCGGCTTAATTATTCTGGATAGTAACGGCCGTTTTGTGCATACAAACTTAGCTTTTGCCCAAATGGTTGGTCGCCCCCCTGCAGAATTGGTGAGCGTATCATTGTTCGATATGACTCACCCCGATGATCATGAGCAACTTCAGAGAATCATTATTTTGCCGCCCGGCCAATCCTGCATCCAAGATGGCCGCATCCTTACCCAGGACGGGCAGTTACGCTGGTTGAACTATCATGTTCAGGCGAAGTTAGATTCGGGGACGGAGCCGCTGATGCATTTCTACGCCGCCGTTCAAGATATTACTGAGCGGAAACAAGCTGAATTAGCTACACACCAGAGTGAGACCCGCTACCGCCAGCTTTTTGAAAATGCACTTATGGGTATTTTCCGCAGTACGCCAGACGGCCGTTTCTTGGAGGTCAACCCGGCATTGGTGCGTATGTTAGGGTATGATTCAGCCGCCGACGTGCTGGCGCTCAAACTGCCCGAAGACCTGTACGTCGATCCCAGCCAACGCGCTCAAATCCAGGAAATATATGATCCGCAGGGTGTTGCAGAAGATGTAAAAGCCGTTTGGAAACACAAAGATGGCACACAGATTGTTGTCAGAATTCACAGCCGCGTCATTCGTGATGACCAGCAAAACGTGCAATATTATGAAGGGATGGTGCAGGACGTCACGCGGCACCATGAAGCAGAGCAGGAACTGCTGCAGGAAAAAGCGTTGATCGATTCAATCAGTGACAGCCTGCCTGGTTTATTGGTTGTTTATAATCAAGAAGGACGCCGCCTACGTTGGAATAAAAATGTAGAGCTAGTGACGGGGTATACAAAGGAAGAGCTGCCTGTTTTACCGCCGATGGCCTTGATGGCTAAATCAAAACATCCTTTTCTTGCCGCAAAGATGCGGGAGGTTTTAGTCCAGGGAAACACAACATTTGAAACGCATTTGGTCACAAAAAACGGCCGTACCATTCCTCATTTTTTTTCAGGTCATCGCATCCTTTTAGATGGGGAACCGGCGATTATTGGCCTCGGAATAGATATCAGCGACCGCGTAGAAGCGGAGGAAAAGCTGCGCCAATCAGAAGCCAATCTACAAGCTATTTTTAACAATACGTTACAGGCATTTGTGCTCTTTGACGTAAACCGACGAGTATTGGCTGCCAATCCCAGGGCTAATAATTGGGCCAGGCAAATCCTGGGGAAGCCATTGCAAGGTGGACAGAATGCCGATGATCTTTTTGCGATGTTTAATATTGATGCCTTCCAGCAGGCGTTTGCAGAGGCAGTACAAGGGGTAACAACCGTACGCCAGCACAAGATAACTGTGGCGAATAGGGACGCCTGGTTTGAGACCAGCTACAATCCGGTGATAACAGATACAGAGGAGGTTGTGGGTGTCTCTATGAGCGTGCTGAACATCACCGAGCAAAAAAAGAATGAAGAAGCATTGCTCCAGGGCGAAGCACGCTTCCGGGCCATCGTGGAAGACCAGGTGGATATGATCATGCGGGCCAAGGTGGATGGCACGTTAACGTATGTCAATGAAGCTTATGCACGTGCCGGTAACAGCACACCAGAAGAGATGGTTGGGCAAAATTTTCTGTCGTTTTTGGGAGAAGAAGAACGCAAAATTGTGCAAGGGAAATTTAGTCGATTGACACCAGATAACCCGGTAGAGATTGACGAACACCAGGAAGTTCTGCCAGACGGCAGTGTGGTCTGGCTGCATTGGGCAGACCGGGGTATCTTTAACAGCCAGGGGCAATTGATAGAAGTCCAGGCCGTTGGCACGGATATTACACATCGCATTGAGGCCGAAGAAGAACTGCGCCGTAGTGAGACAAGATTACAGCAGATTATTGATACGGTACCGGAGGGGGTGCTGCTGTTGGATGCCGACTATCGTGTTATGCTGGCGAATCCTTTGGCCGAACAATTTTTGACACTTCTTGCCCCTGATTGGGAAAACGGCCGTTTAGCTTACCTGGGCAACCAACCTCTAAACAAACTCCTTACTTCTCCGCCTAAAGGATTATGGCACGATATCGTCTTGCATAATCAGGCGTTTGAAGCCATCGCCCGACCAGTGGAAACTGACTACCAAAATACGGGTTGGGTGCTATTAATTCGCGATGTCACCCAAGAACGTGATATTCAACAACAGGCACAGCGGCAAGAACGCCTGGCAGCCGTGGGCCAACTGGCGGCGGGTATCGCTCACGATTTTAACAATATCCTGGCTGTCATCACCCTCTATGCCCAACTCATCTTGCAGACCGTCAAACTGCCA
>QQUD01000971.1 GCA_008501785.1 Chloroflexota bacterium | reverse complement strand
TTTGATTCCTTTAGCATCGCCTGGGACAGGAAACAACTCGTTTATCTGGCTATTTATTTTTTAGCTGCGGCTGTTCCCTTTTTGTTTGCTGGTTTGTTGGTTGGTGGGGAATTAATGGCTGCTGGGTAACATGGTACGTCTCATAACGTGTAGGCCGCCAATCTCGTTGGTTCAGCTTTAGGCAGCGTGGCCAGTTTACCCGTTTTGGCAGCTTTTGGTGGTGAAGGAACGGTGGTGGTTACGGCCGTTTTCGCCTTCCTAGCTGGTCTAACATTCAGTCATCGCCAATCACGATCTGCACGATTCAAAACGGCCGTTTTATCAACCCTCATACTTACCGGAATAGCAATTTTGATATGGCCACCCGCTCTCCTTTCACAACAGCTATCCCCCTACAAAACATTATCCGTTCTATCAAATGCGCTTGATACCCGACATCTGTTAACTGAGTGGGATGCCACAGCACGCGTTGACGCTGTGGAAAGCAGCACGATTCACATGATGCCCGGTCTCAGCTTGCTATCACCTCTAGGTCCACCACCCCAGGCCGGATTGATGCTCGATGGGGATAATTTGATGCCGATTACCGGATTGTCGTCAAATGCAGATGATGCTGCGATTTTGGCGGATCATCTACCGGCTGGACTGGCTTACCGGTTAAAACCAAACGGCCGTGTTTTGGTTATCGAAGCCGGTACAGGCATGGATGTGTTATGGGCTTTAGCGGCGGGTGCGGAGGGGGTAACGGCCGTTATCGAAAACCGACTAGTGATTGAAACAATGCAACAAACCTTTGCCCCCTTTACACATGATCTCTACAATCACCCAAACGTAACCATTGCGAACCAATCAGGGCGCGTCTATACACGGCAACCAGGAACAGAAAGATTCGACCTCGTTGTCGTTGCCTTAACCGACTCTCATCGTCCAGTCACTTCTGGAGCCTACAGCCTCACAGAAGATTATGTCTACACAGTTGAGGCCATTGAAGATTACCTGCGTGTTTTAGATGAAGATGGGCTGCTGGTGATTACCCGCTGGCTGCAAACGCCACCGAGCGAAAGCGGCCGTTTATTTGGCACAATTGTCGCAGCCTTATCCGCAGAAGGGAAGAATCCAGCCGACCATCTGATCGCCTTTCGCACGCTGCGCACAATGACTGTCTTGACCTCGCTGCATCCCTTCACCGCAGCAGAAATTGCCGAAACACACACCTTCACGC
The DNA here is from genome assembly GCA_008501785.1 of Chloroflexota bacterium. The sequence goes on along the minus strand of QQUD01000971.1, from coordinate 1,615 downwards.
AGCAGCGAGCGTTTGATGTTGTGCATTTCCCAGGAATGCAGATAGATGACGCAAATCGTTACAACGTGCTGCCGGAGCCAACTTACTTTCAGCTTTTCCAAGATATTCTGCACGATCCGGCGGCAACTTCCGCAGAATACCGCTTCGACATTCGTCCACCAACAGATAATCGGCCGTTTTTCTTCCATTACTTCCGCTGGCAACAAACACCAGAAATCCTGGCCAGCCTGGGCCTAACCTGGCAGCCGTTTGGCGGCAGTGGTTTTTTTGTGCTGGTTGCCCTGTTATTGCTCGTCAGTTTGGCAGCGGCCGTTTTCATCATTGGCCCGTTATTATTCAAACAAAGATTTTTACCGCAGCGTGCGCAGAAAACGCAAAGCGAAGAAAACTCAGCGCCCTCCACGTCATCTGCAGTGAGTTCTTTGCAGGTGTTTGTCTATTTTGCCTGTTTAGGTCTAGCCTTCTTGTTTGTGGAAATCCCTTTAGCACAGCGGTTTATTCTTGTATTAGGGCAGCCAGTAACGGCGCTGGCCATTGTCATTTTTACGGTGCTGCTTTTTTCCGGTTTGGGTAGTTTCACTGTATACCGCTGGCGGTTGTCTGCGGGGTTAGGGGTATTGGTTGTCCTCATCACAATTTACCCGCTGTTGCTGCCTCCCGTTTCATCCCTGGCACTGCGCCTCCCAGAATGGGGGCGCATCGGGTTGACGATTCTGACACTAGCCCCCGTTGGTTATTTAATGGGCCTGCCATTTGCTGGCGGTCTGCGCGTCGTTGAGCAACACAACCCCGCCTTTGTGCCCTGGGCATGGGCAATCAACGGCAGTTTTTCGGTAATCAGCTCCGTTTTAGCCGTGATGGCAGCGCTAACTTGGGGCTTTGCAGCCGTTTTATGGCTAGGAGCCACCGCTTACGCAGTAGCACTGCTAGCATTTAGAAACGCATAAAATTTTTCACCAAAGAGCCACAGGAAGACAACATCCTCATTCTTCCCTCTCTTCCCTCCGTGCAACTCTGTGCAACCTCCGTGTAACTCTGTGAAACTCTTATCCTACCGCTCTTCCCTGGTCAGCGGCACAAAGCGCACACCCCCTAAATTTGTGGTTTGCACCTCACCGTCGCTGACACGGGTCACGCGCCAAAGCGTTTGGAAACCACCAACCGGACCCACCGGAATAATGAGATGCCCACCAACTTTCAGTTGTGCCACCAATGGTTGCGGAATATGGTCGGGAGCTGCGGTCACAACAATAGCATCAAACGGTGCCAATTCCTCCCAGCCAAAGTAGCCGTCTGCATGGCGCACTGTCACGTTGTCGTAGCCAGCGGTTTCCAGGTCGCCCTGTGCGCGCTCTGCTAATGCACCAATGATTTCGATGGTGTAAACGTGCTTCACCAGTTCAGCCAAAACGGCCGCTTGATACCCTGATCCTGTCCCCACCTCTAGCACCGTATCTTCGATTCCCACCTGTGCTTCCTGCGTCATCAATGCCACAATGTATGGCTGGGAAATGGTTTGACCATAGCCAATGGGGAGCGGATGATTCTCATAAGCCAGTGGCAGCACGTTCTCCGGCACAAATTCATGGCGAGGCACGGTCGTCATGGCCTCAAT
>QQUD01000968.1 GCA_008501785.1 Chloroflexota bacterium | reverse complement strand
GACGTGGATGTGATCAATTATGCGATTGGCGGCTCCAATAGCCCCTATAATGATATAATCTCACTCGCATTTTTAGATGCTTACAATAATGATATTTTTGTGGCCAGAGCGGCTGGCAATAATGGTCCTGAACCAGATACACTTTCCGTACAGACTCCTTGGGTGACAACGGCAGCGGCGAGCAGTCCCGCGAATGAAATGGCTGCATTTAGTGCGCGGGGTGGCGTTGAGCAAGAATTAGGGATCAGCAAACCAGATTTAACAGCCAATGGTGTTGAAGTTTTGGCAGGCTATTCACCCAATTCAACGCTCGCTGCGCCTGATGAGTTGTTTCAGGTGATGCAAGGTACGTCAATGGCGGCGGCATATGTAGCTGGGTCGGCTTTGCAACTGAAGGCGCTGCATCCCGAGTGGACACCTGGGCAAATCAAGTCAGCGTTGATGATTACGGCCGTTTCCGACACCCTCATGCAAGAAGACGGCGTGACTCTTGCCACTCCCTTTGCTGCTGGTTCTGGTCAACTCAACCTGATACAAGCAGTTGACCCCGGACTTACTATTTCTGCAACAGGTGATGACTTTATAACCCATCAGGCACAATTGTGGGAGACCAACTATCCGAGCGTATTTATTCCAGATATGCCAGGTGGTGCGAAAATTTATCGCACCATCCATAGTGAAATGTTGGAAAACTCATGGTGGCGGATGCGTGTTGAGTCACCTGATGATATCACCATCAAAACGAGGCGGGCATTCGGGATTCGTCCAAACCATGATCGACGCATCTCAATCCGTATTGATGCATCAGATGTGCCATTTGGTGAAACACGTCATGCGACACTTATGTTTGAGGAATTGCGTGGAGACCGTACGCTGAGTATGCCGATCACGATTGTGAAAGCAGAACCGGAAATCTCGATAGAAAATGAGTGCAATCCTGCCTCATTTAGATTTTTACGAATCTCAACTTGTTCGATTACCGTAACCAACTTAAGTACAGAAACCACTACTTTTTCGATGGTAGATAATGTGCCCCTCGGGTTACTTATCGTCCCGTGGGCGGTTAGTGGTGCAACGCAAGATACGCTCTTCTCTATTCATTACGAAGGTGAACTCGCCGGCGCAGAGTTGGAAAATGTTGATGTGGTTGATGCAACTGGGCAAACATTTGGCTATGTTTCTCTGGCAGGGATTGGGATTCCACCGGTTGGCGCGGTTGCAGATGATGAGTTAATTAATTTCAATCTTCCTGCTGTTGTGCAATATGGCGGTGTTGGATATGACAGGGTCGGGATGGTTAGCAACGGTTATTTGGTGATGGGGGGCGGTGACAATTCAGATGTGTCGGTCGAGAATCAGGAGTTCCCGAATACGGCCGTTCCCAATAATGTACTCGCTCCCTTCTGGACCAACTTAAATCCAGCCGCAGGTGGCAACCTTTACGTTGCCCAAGTCACAGATCCAAATGGCAAACAGTGGGTGGTATTTGAATGGGAAAACATACCCAACGCCACCACCGGCGAACTAAACACTTTCCAAGTTTGGTTTGGCACTGGTACCGATCAAGAAATCTACTTTGTCTATGGTGATATTTCTGCTGGGGATTCTGGACTACTCACAGTCGGTGCTGAAAATTTGGATGGCAGCTTTGGTGATAACTGGTTCGCAAATGGGGCTGGCACACCTGTTGCAGCCGGAAACGAACTTTCTGTTGTTGCCGTTCCCGGTGCTGCCGGAGAATCACACACGGCAACCTTCCAAGTTACCGGCTGGTTCATTGGCCCATTCACCAATTGTGCTGAACTCACCAGCGATTTGTTTGAAGGAACCAATGTTGCCTGTTTTTCGGGGGAAATTACTAGATAAGTAGTCAGCAATCAGGTGTCAGGTATCAGCTTTTTAGCTGACACCTGACACCTGATACCTGATTGCTACAAAATAATCGGCGATTGCTTAACGCGGGAGCGCTCCGCCTCAATGATGCTCAGAATTTTATTGACAGCCTGATCTTGTTCGTTTTCGTTGTTGACCACGCAGTAATCAAATTCATCCATGCGATCAACTTCTTTGCGCGCGGTGGCTATTCGCAGTTTAAGCCCTTCTACCGTTTCCGATTTTCTTTCTTCCAAACGCCTTACTAAAATATCTTCTGACTGCACGGATAGAAAAATTAGTGTTGCATTGGGGATCAATTTACGAACAGTGGCGGCTCCCTGCACATCGACCCGCATAATCACATCGCGCCCGCTGGCTAATGCATCTCGAATATGTTTTTTAGGAATCCCTTTATAGTCGTTGTAGACAATTGCATATTCCAGCAGTTCATCATCTTCAATCATTTGCGCGAATTCGTCATTGGAGTAGAAGTAGTAATCGATCCCATCGACTTCATTGACACGTGCCGGGCGGGTTGTGGCCGTGACAACGAAGTAAAAGTTGTCTGGTTTTTGGTCAATTAAGCCTCGCGCTATCGTGTCTTTGCCGACGCCAGATGGTCCAGAAATTACAATTAGCTGAGGATATGATTCAGGTTGATAAGGATTTTTGGGTTTCACGTTTGCACCTACCGGTAATTTTCAATATGATTTCTTTTCTGATATTTCGTAGGACAAAACACTGTTTTGCCCTGATCAAGCGGTCAAGACAGCATCTTGACCGGAATTACCCATGATTTTAGTAAAGAGAGGGTGGAAAGTCTACTATGCCAACCTATGATTTTAAATGTGAGGATTGCGGGAAGCCACTGCGTTTGTTTTTTTCGTATGCAGATTATGGAAAAGTGCCACCTGTTTGCACCCATTGCGGCAGTGAAAATGTAAAGCGTCGTATTGGTCGGGTG
>QQUD01000699.1 GCA_008501785.1 Chloroflexota bacterium | reverse complement strand
GACTCGATGAATTTGACCGCTGTCGGCGATCCCTCTGTTGCCAGCACTGCTTATGCCAACAGCAATCAGGTTGCCTTCACGCCAATTCTAGATGTTGGCGACACGGAGACGTTTACCTATACGGTTTCTGATGGGCAGTTGGCGGAAACGGCCGTTGTCCACATCAAGATGGTCGCTGGTGATAAGGCAGCCAGCGCAGGCGAAACGATGAGCCTATCCAACATCGGCAGCAGCAGTGCAACGGACGTGAGCATCCAAATTCCGGCAGATGTCATTGCCGGGACAGAACAATTTAGCATGGTATTCGATGAAGCAGCGCTGACAGCTAATGCACCACAAGGGTTCGCGTTTGCAGGTGTTGTGTTCACGTTGACTCCGTATGAAGATGGCACACCGATGCCGTCACCCTATGCGCTGGACAAACCATTGACGCTTACCCTCGTTTACGATGATGCCGACCTTGAAGCGGTTCGCGATGGTGAAGCAGGTCTTGAACTGCATTATTGGGATGGCGCTTCGTGGCAAACAGATGGCATCACGATTGTTGAGCGCGACCTTGACAACAATCGATTGGTTGTGGAAATCAACCATCTGACCGAGTTTGCGCTCTTTGGCACGGATGGTTTCACCGTCTATTTACCTATGGTGGTTAAACCTTAAGGGTTTTTACAAGAAATTTATCGAAGATTTTGCAGATTTCACAGATTGATCTATTGAGCAATAAAGTGAAAATCTGCGAAATCTGCGTAATCTGTTAAACACCGAATTAGGAAGTGAATTATGACGCGAGTAACAGGCGTTTTGGGCATACTTCTGGCATTATGTATCGGTGCGGGGCTGACCCTGGCGCTGCTTTGGGGCATTGGGTACACACCCGTGGCTTATGCAGCAACTATTACTGTCACTACGACAGACGATGAATTGAATACAGATGGGGATTGTTCCTTACGGGAAGCGATTGCGGCGGCGAATGGGGATACGGCTGTTGACGCCTGTGTGGCTGGCAGTGGTGTCGATTCATTGGATTTTGCACTTTCCACGCCAGCAACTATCACCCTTAGCCTGGGGCAAATCGCCGTGCTTGTGGATGGTCTGATTATTGATGGTCCTGGCAAAACGTTGTTAAACATTAGCGGTAATCATGCCAATCGTATCTTTGATGTGGCGGCGAACGTGCCGATAACGATGAGCAACTTGACAATTTTAGACGGCGATTCTGCAACCAGCGGTGGCGGGCTGGACAGCGGTGGCGATGTCACACTGACAGATGTGGCGTTTGTTGGTAATCACAGCGACCAACACGGTGGCGCAATGCAGGTGGAGGGTCTGTTAACGATTACCAATAGCGATGTTTTGAGCAACACAGCCACAAGAGATGGGGGGGGCGTTTATGCATTGGATGATGTGGTGGTGACAAACGGCCGTTTCACTCACAATCAAGCCAGCGATGACAGTGGCGCAATGCAAGTTGCCGGTAATCTGACCATGACCAACAGTGATATTCTCAGCAACACCGCCGCCGGAGAGGGTGGGGGCATCATGGTTTTAGGCGCAACGACAGTGCTCACGAATGGACAGTTTATCAATAATCTGTCAGGTAGCATTGGTGGTGGCATTTTTGCGGACAATTATATTTCGATCAGCGGCACTGAATTTATTAGCAATACAGCATACTTGTTTGCAGGGGCCGTGTGGGCTGGGGATTCGGCTGTGGTGGAAAACGGCCGTTTTCAGCAAAACACCGTCAACATTTTTGACGTGGGTGGGATGTATGTGGAGAATGATTTAACCCTCACAAACAGCAACTTTATCAGCAATACGGCCGCGAAAAAGAGCGGTGCGCTGTCCGTTAATGGGAATCTGTGGCTGACGAGTGGTGCGTTCACGGCAAATGCAGCCAATAATGGCCACGCCGGTGCTGTTGAAGTGAAGGGCGACTTGTGGATCAGTCAGACGCAATTTATTGCAAACCAGGCCTCTGGCACTGGTGGTGCTATTGTGCATTCAGGGAGCGATGGACAGATTGTAAACGGGCTGTTTGTGCGGAACGAAGCCGGGGATGGGGGCAGCATGATGGCCGCATTGCACAGCGGCGAGATGACCGTGCTGCATAACACTATTGTTGGCGCAGCAAGCCCGGACACGACGGCTTTGCACATTGATGCGACGAGTGGGATAACGGCCGTTAACAACATTTTCTCCGGCTACACGGTTGCTCTCAACCGATTGGCGGGCACAGTTTACGAAGATTTCAACTTATATCATCAAGCAACCGCAATCAGCGGCACCATCACAAGCGGAGCGCACAGCTTTACAGGTGATCCTGCGTTTGTTGATGCCAATCTAGATAATTATCATCTGACAACAGCTAGTGAAGCGGTCAACACAGGTACAAACGCGGGCGTTGCCACAGATGCAGATGGAGATGCACGTCCTGGCGGTACAGGTGTAGATATTGGTTTTGATGAGACCACGTACACATCCGATATTGCCATTTCCAAAGGAATAGAGACGACACCCGCACCGGGTCAGCCGATTACGTACACGCTTGTGTTTACCAATATGGGAACGGCCGTTTTGCCGCGTCTAACGATCACCGACACTTTGCCACCTGAAATCACACAACCCACTATTTCGAGCAGTGCGACTATCACAGATGTTAGTGGCGACTCGCCCTATGTGTGGCAGCTGCATCAACTGTTACCCGGTGCCAGCGAAATGATTACCGTGAGCGCCGTATTGGCCGATGCACTGGCGAAGGGTTTATTTACCAACACCGTGACCATTGATTCTCTTGCTACGGAAGTCGTGCTGAGCAACAATACGGCCAATGCTAGCATAAACATTCCCAACTTCGCGCCAATTGCAGTGGATGACGTGTTTACCACCACCGAAGATTTCTCTATTGTCCTCACCCCATTGTTGAATGATATTGAGGGCGATCCGACCACGATTCAATCATTTGGCGTACCGGCAAATGGAACGGCCGTTTACAGTGGCAGCCAAACTTTGGTGTACACGCCCACCTTGAACTTCACGGGGATGGACACGCTCACCTATACTGTCACCGATGGCGAGTTCAACGATACGGGCAATATCACAATCACGATTAATGCGACCAATGATGCACCGATGATTGTGGAGGGAACGGCCGTTACCGTCACCATGAGCGAGGATAGCAACCCGACACCCTTTGCGCTCACGCTGAACGCCACTGATGCCGAAAACAACACGTTAACCTGGGCTATGCAATCGCAAGCTGGGAATGGGGTAGCAACGGCCGTTTCTGGTCCAGCTACCAGCAGCGTCATTGGCTACACACCCGCTGCCCACTACAATGGCTCTGACACGTTTATCGTGCAGGTGTTTGATGGCTGGTTGACGGATACGATTCAAGTGAACGTGACGATTGATTCAGTGAATGATGCGCCTGAAGGGGTGCTTGATACGGCCGTTGCCTTACGTGATCGTGACAATGGGCAAATTGAGATATTGGCCGCACCGCCCATCGACACCCTCAACGTTCTTGAGAATGATGAAGACGTTGAAGACGATTTATTAACCGTTAGCCATGTGGGCACACCGAATCGAGGTGGCACAATCAACATTGATGCCAATGGAAATTTACAAGATTACATGCCGGACAGCACACACACAGGCGTGGAAATTTGTGCCTACACGGTGAGCGATGGTTTCCTCTCAAGCACCTCAGAAATAAAAATGACCGTTGTCGACGGCATTGACGGGGGCATCAACGGCAGCACGATCTCCGTGCAAAATATCAGCACAAGTGACGATTTGAGTATCACGATTCAAATTCCGCAAAGTGTCACGACCGATACACAATTTGCGCTTGTGTACGATCAAGTCGATCCGACGCAACGTGCCTTGCCAGGGTATGATCCCGTCGGCCAGGGGTTTTCACTGGCGGCATTTGATGATGGGCGCTTGCTGGATGATGTGGAGGTGTGGAAACGGCCGTTAACTCTCACCTTAGCGTACGACAACAACCTTACCGTTGCAGCAGCGGGGCCAGGCGAAGACAGTCTCGCGCTTTATTACTGGAATGGGTCAGAATGGTCCCAAGATGGGATTCAAATGCTGGCGAGAGACACAGTTAACAATCGTTTGCAGATTGCTGTTAATCATGCAGGTATTTATCGTTTCTTCAAAGTTGGTAAGGTGTATATGCCAACGATAATGAATCAAGTGGTAAACGCCCCAGACTTGATTGTTGAAGAGATTTTGGTAAACGAAGCGGGTGACAATCTACAAATTGTGATTGCCAATATTGGAGAGGGCATGGTGGTTAACGAGTTTTGGGTGGATGTTTATATTGACCCGGTTACGGTGCCAACGGCCGTTAACCATACCTGGCCCATCGTCGGTAAACAAGGTTTAGTATGGGGCATTCCCGCTGCTGCCTTGCCGCTGCAACCGGGCGAACGGCTTACATTGACAATTAACGATGCCTACTACGATGCCAGCATTAGCAATGTGACATGGCCACTCACCGCAGGCACGGTGGTGTATGCACAAGTCGATTCATCCAATACAGAAACAGCGCATGGCGGTGTGCTAGAAAGCCACGAATTGACCAAAGGCGACTATAACAACATCTCACACATAAAAATTGGCACCCCTCAATAATAAATATGATGCATAAGCCTAACTAACACAAATCGTGTTCCCAAATGGTGGCAAATCAAAACCGAGTTTCTGCCAGAAACTCGGTTTTACAGAGCTGCAAATCTCGTCATTTAGTACAAAGTGTCTCTTTCAGTGTTTGGCGATTTATCTCTTAAAATAAGCAATGGAACACAAGTTAGCAAAAGTGTGTATTTGCGGTTAGAGATTCTTGTACGTTTTCATCAGTAATTCACCCTTCTTAGGAGGACGCGCACCGGAACCCCGCAAAGGAGAGCGGGTCCTGTGGGCGGTAGGGGTTTCGGTAGGCGACGCGGAGGGGGGACCAACTGGGGCTCCAACCGCCGCCCCGCAGCACTTTAAATGTACCACTAGCGGGTCCCTGTGGATTACTATAAGGTGAACTGATGTAATAGTTGGCATCATACCAATCATTCACCCATTCCCAAACATTGCCTGCCATATCCATCGCGCCATACGGGCTAGCTCCGGCCGGATAGGCGCCTACCTGGCTGGTATCATTTAGGCATCCTGAAAAATTAGCCAAGGTACAATCCGGGTCTTGGTCGCCCCATGGGTAAGCGCGTATCGTTGTCCCTCTTGCCGCTATTTCCCACTCCGCTTCGGTGGGCAGCCGGCCGCCATTCTCTGTGCAATAACTATTTGCTCCATACCAACTTACCTCAATTACCGGATGGTCGCCATAACCGCTTTCTGCTAAATATTGATTGCCTTGGTAGGTGATATGCGTACGCGGGTCACCCAAGTCTATACATTCATGACCACCGCAATCATTACTGTTCCGTCCATTGAGGAATGCTGCATACTGGTTGTTCGTCGTTTCGTATTTATCAATGTTGTAAGCATCCAGGTACACAGCATGTAATGGCAATTCATCTGGAAGGCATGAATAACCGCCAGTGTGCGCCGGGTCACAGCCCATTTGGAATTCCCCGGCGGGCACAACCATAACCACTGGGTTCAGCGCTTTCAGTACCACTGGCAAAAATACGTCGGGAACATCTGTCGTCTGGGTCGGTGCATTGGGCATAGTCTCGTCGCCTCGCATCGGGCTATACTCCACGACAAACAGGATGATTGTTATCAAAGATGCAAACAGAAAAGATCGAACAATGGTAGCACGTTTCACTCTTACCTCCTCCTAAAACAAAACCAACTGTGACAATATTGACAAGGTCGCAAATTAGTCTAGACAACAAAAGGGGTAATGTCAACCAGCTTACATTGGTATCAAGAATAATGCCTTGACAACAGGTACGTATGACGATACACTTTCTTTGTTAGTCCGATGGATTTACAAAGAAAGGTGCGATTCATGCGTAAAGCAACCCAGCAGCAAACGAAGGATCACAACAAGCGTCTCATTCTTAAAACCATTTTTGATGATGATGCCATTAGTCGCGCCGATATTGCCCGTCGCACACATTTAACTAGAACCACCGTTTCTAGTATTGTCGCAGAGCTAATCGACGATGGTTTGGTTGCTGAAACGGGTCAAGGTCCATCACAAGGGGGGAAACCTCCGACACTCCTCAGTTTCCTCAACGATTCCCATGAAATCATCAGTTTAGACTTAAGCAACAGTCGGTTTCGTGGTGCGCTCATGGATTTGAAAGGCAATATCTGCCATTCCACGCAGCTTTCTGTAGAAGGACTCCGGGGAGAAAAAGCGTTTGATGGCGTTTGTCAGTTGATTGACGATTTGCTTGCATGCAAATCCGGACCGCTTTTGGGAATTGGCGTGGGGACGCCTGGTATCACCGATGCACAGATGGGCATTGTAGATGAAGCAGTTAACATCGGCTGGAAAAACATGCCTTTGGCAGAGATGCTGCAAAATCGGTATGACGTGCCTGTTCACATTGCCAATGACAGCCAACTGGCAGCGCTCGGTGAGTTTAACTTTGGTCTTGAACGCAATCGGAAAAACTTTATTGTGGTGAAGGCTGGCCAGGGGATTAGCGCGGGGATTGTGGTAAACGGCCGTTTATACGCCGGCGACAGCCCCGGCCACGGCGAAATTGGTCACATCAAAGTTGCTGAACACGGAGAACAGTGCGCCTGTGGCAACTACGGCTGTTTAGAAACCATTGCCGGTAGTCGCGGCCTCATCGAACGTTCCCGTACTATATTCAACACGAATTCAGATTCATTGCTGCACGACTTTGTGCAACATGCAGATGAAATTGATACCGACATCATCCTCCAGGCTTTCCAAGCCGGAGATGAAATGATTACACAACTCATCATTGAGGCCAGCAAGCATATTGGCATGGCAATAGCCTACCTGGTAGGCATCCTCAATATTCACCAGATTGTGATTTGTGGACGTTTAGCCCGCTTTGGCGAAGACCTGCTGCTGCCCCTGCGAGAAATAGTCAACCAACATGCATTGCAAAAATTTGTCGAAAAGTCCAGTATCACATTGACAAGCTTAGGCTCCGACATCGTCATCAAAGGAGCCGCCGCCCTAATTCTGTCAAACGTACTTGGCGTTGTTTAATTAGCACTATTGGCTGGGGAGCCATTGAAGAGGAAAGTTCATAAACGTGGCATATTATCACGAACGTGGCATATCACCACGTATGAAAAGCTGATAGCTGACGGCTGATAGCTGACAGCTAATTTCACAGGAGGAATTTTGACCGCACCCGCTATATCTCAACCCACGACCGACACGGACCAACCGTCCGTTGGTCAGCGAATACGTGCGATAACTTCAAACTATATTGTTCGCAAGATTTTGAAAGCAATGGTAACAGCCTGGGCTGTTTCTACATTTACTTTTTTCCTGATTCGTCTATTACCGGGCAATCCAATTGAACAGTATGTCAATCAACTTGTGCTTCAATACGGCATACCCATTCACGAAGCACGTGATCAGGCTTCAGCCCTTTTTGCCATTGATTTTGAGCGTTCCGTTATTCTCCAATATTTCGATTATGTGGGGAATTTGCTTAAGGGCGATTTAGGCACGTCGATTTTGTCGCCAGGGACTTCCGTATCATCCATTATTTTGGAATGGTTGCCCTGGACAATTTTCAGTGTGGGCACGGGGCTTATCCTAAGTTTTTTGATTGGGGTTGTTTTAGGTCTGCTCATGGCGTACAGGCGTGATTCAATTTTTGACCATGTTTTGACGTTTTATGCTTCGATTATGACCTCTGTGCCAAACTATCTGATTGCCATCATTATTATTGTATTTTTTGGGGTCCGTATGGAACTTTTTTCCATTTCTGAAATGCGTGGTGTCTTGTCACCAGGGGTTCAACCAGAACTATCGTGGGCATTTATCAAAGATGCCTGGTTCCATGCCTCAATTCCCATTTTTGTGTATGTGATTACCGGTGTTGGCGGCTGGATGTTGACCATGAAGAGCAGCACCATCGGTATTTTAGAAGAAGATTACGTCACCGTATCCCGCGCAAAAGGGCTAAAAGACAGCCGCATTTTAACAGCATATGTCGGTCGAAATGCATCTTTGCCTATTTTTACACAGTTAGCAATTGCCATCGGCTTTATTGTGGGTGGGTCGGTCATTATCGAAACCTTGTTCCAATATCGTGGCATTGGATTTACATTGCTCCAAAGTGTGCAGCGTCGAGACTACACGCTGATGCAAGGCGTATTTTTGATTCTGACATTTTCTGTCATCTTAGCCAATTTGCTGGCTGACATTTTGTATAGCTGGATCGATCCACGAATTCGGCTGGAAGACCAAGGTTAAGAGGCGCAAATATGAGTACAAATACCAATACAGAATTAACACCTAACCCGATTTGGGTACGCGTGAAGCGATTCTTTCATTCGACACGGACAACCTTGCGCATTATGCGCTTCAACACAGTTGGCTATATTGGATTTTTAGCCATTGTCTCGATTATTCTCATTTCCTTTGTCGGGCCGTATTTTGTTGAGCTGGATACAGACACCAAAGTTGACCAGATTTATAGCACGCCAACCAGCGAATTTTGGTTGGGAACCGACCATCAGGGACGCGACATTTTTTCGCAGATTATTCATGGTGGTAAGGATGTGCTTTTAGTTGGTTTGGCTGCAGGCATCATTTCAACAGCCATTGGTGTCACCTTTGGCACGCTGGCCGGTTTTGCCGGTGGCTGGGTAGACAGCCTGATTGTGGCTATTACAGACTTTGTGTTAACGATACCCAGGTTTCCGCTGCTGGTGGTGCTGGCAGCCATATTAACCTTTAACAACAATCTTTTCCTGGGCGTGATTTTGGGGTTGCTAAACTGGCCCGCGCTGCTGCGGGCTGTGCGTTCGCAGGCGTTGTCGCTAAAAGAGCGCGATTTTATCGAAGCAGCGCGCGCATTGGATTTGGGAACAGCGCATATTATTTTCCGCGAGATTGTTCCCAATATGATGTCTTACATCATTATCAGCTTTACGCTGGCCATGACGGGCGCAATTTATGCACTGGTTGGGCTGGTTTTGTTAGGGTTAGCCCCATTTGCAGGTACGAACTGGGGCATTATGCTCAGTCTGGCCTGGACACGCGGCGCTATTTTTTATAAGGACAGTATTTGGTACATCATGAGTCCTGTGGTTGCCATTGCTTTGCTCCAATTTTCGCTCATTACCATGAACCGTTCGTTGGAGCTGATTTTTAACCCACGGTTGCGCACGGAGGCATAGGCAAATGACAACACAGTCTACCTACAAAAAAATGATTGCGGCAAATCGCGAAGCACCTCTCCGGTTGGAGGATGTGCATATTCATTACAAAACAGGCAAGGGGCTTGTGCAGGCGATTCGCGGCGTTGATATGGTTTTAAATTCGGGTGAGAGTCTGGCGCTGATTGGTGAAAGCGGCTCGGGTAAGACAACGTTGGGTCTGGGGATTGTGCGACTGTTGGTGAAAACGGCCGAAATTCACCAAGGCAACATCGTGTATCGTCGCGGACAGAATGAAGTGGATGTACTTGATTTGGACCCGGAAGCCTTACGCCAATTCCGCTGGCAAGAATGTGCGATGGTTTTCCAATCGGCACTAAATGCATTTAACCCGGTGTTACGCGTTTGGGAACAGATTTGGGATACGGCCAAGGCACATGGTTGGAAAGATAAAAAAGCGGTGCGCCAGCAGGCACTTGATTTGCTTGATTTCGTGCAGCTCGATGCGGATCGTGTGATCAATGCGTATCCACATGAGCTGAGTGGTGGGATGCGGCAGCGTGTTTTGATTGCCATGTCGCTGCTGTTGAATCCGCAAATTTTGATTTTGGATGAACCGACAACGGCTTTGGATATTTTGACGCAGCGGACCATTATCACGCTGCTGCGGCGGCTGAAAGAAGAAAAGAATTTTACGATGGTTTTCATCTCGCATGATTTAGCGATTGCGGCTGAATTGGCAGATCGCATTGCGACGATGTATGCCGGTCGGGTTGTGGAAACGGGTCCAACGGATGATCTGTTTTACACCCCGAGACATCCTTACACATTGGGGTTGATTCGGGCGGTGCCTACCGTAACTGGTGCTTTTGAAGAGCTGTTCTCTATTCCTGGTTCACCGCCAGACTTCATCAATATGCCGACAGGGTGTAAGTTCCATCCGCGCTGTTCGTTTGCGACGGATAAGTGTAAACATGAAGAGCCGGATTTGGAACGGGTTGGCGATGCACATTATGCGGCTTGTTGGCATTGGCGGGAAGTGAAGGTGGCAGTGGATGCGTGGAATCGAGAACGCGCTGCTGCGGTAAGCTCAGGCACAGGGGAATTGATAAAGTGACACCATTAATTGAACTCAAAAATGTAACGCGCACGTTTGGCGGTGGTCGGGATCAGATAACGGCCGTTGACTCTGTTGACATCGCCATTGAACCCGGCGAAATCGTTTGTCTGGTAGGTGAAAGCGGTTGTGGCAAGAGCACAACCGGCAGCATGGCGGCTGGCTTGCTGGCAACATCAGATGGCGAGGTTTCCTATATGGGCCAAAACATCACCAAGATGAACAAAAGTGAATACAAAAAATACCGTCATGCGGTGCAAATTGTGCATCAAGACCCTTATGCTTCGTTGAACCCAACCCAGCCCATTGAGCAGATGTTGACAACGCCGTTGCTGCGGCATGGTGCTGCTAAAACAAGGGCTGCGGCTTACAAGCGCGGCATTGAGCTATTAGAAATTGTGGGGTTGACGCCCCCTGATGAAGTGATGGCAAAATTCCCGCATCAGTTGAGCGGCGGCCAGCGTCAGCGCGTCTCGGTGGCACGGGCACTGACCATGAATCCGTCCTTTATTGTGGCAGATGAAGCGGTTTCGATGGTTGATGTTTCCCTGCGAGTCAGCATTTTAACGATGTTGTCGCGTCTGAAAGCGGAGCTTGAAGTCACGTTTTTGTTTATTACACACGATTTGGCGCTTGCTAAATATTTTTCGTGGCATGAAGGCCGAATTGTTGTGATGTATCTGGGCCGAATTGTTGAGGAAGGCCCCACCAAACGGGTAATTGGCAATCCGCGACATCCTTATACCCAGGCGCTGCTGTCGGCCGTTCCTGAAGCTGACCCGAATATTGCCCGTACAAAAAAGGCGATTGAACTTCGCAGCGCAGATATTCCGAGCTTGTTAAGTTTACCCACGGGATGTACGTTCCATACCCGCTGTCCGCATTTTGTGGA
>QQUD01000466.1 GCA_008501785.1 Chloroflexota bacterium | reverse complement strand
TTGGCATCAGTGGCAGGGCATCTAGCACTGTAAAGGAAGCTGGCACCATGTAGGCGGGCAAAATATCCTGCAAATGTTGGTGAATATCTTCAATAACAATTTCGCCATCACCAATCAGGTAAGCAGCTAATTGTCTGTCAGTTTCAGTAGGTTCGTAAGCAATGACAACGGCTTGCTGCACTTGGTCATGCTGTGTGAGTGCCGCCTCAATTTCACCAAGCTCGATACGATACCCGCGAATCTTCACTTGATCATCGGTGCGTCCCATGAATTCGAGGTTGCCGTCTGGTAAAAAGCGCACTAAATCGCCTGTTTTGTATAAACGGCCGTTTCCAAACGGACTCTCCACAAACCGTTCAACCGTCAAATCAAACCGATTCAAATACCCACGCGACAGCCCCGGACCACCAACCAGCAGTTCACCCGCCACGCCAATCGGCACCGGCTGCATCGCCGCATCCAGCACATACACATCATAATTTGGAAGCGGACGACCAATCAGCATCCCTTTGGAAACCGTCACAGATGTTTCAGCAGACGCTTCGTACATGGTGGTCACAACGGTTGCTTCGGTTGGGCCGTAGGTGTTTAACAGCCGCACATCTGCATTCACCTGCTCCTGCCACTGCTGCATCGCCTGTTCATTTGCCTTTTCGCCACCAATAATGACCAGCTTCACGTTTGGCGGCAGGCTCAAATTTTCCGTGACAAGACTAATGGTCAGATGATGCCAAAATGCCGTGGGTAAATCTAACACGGTGATGTTCCACTCCGCACATTTGGCCAGAAAGTGGTCCATCGTGTCAATCATCGTCTCAGTGCGCAAAACAAGCGTAGCCCCTTGCGTGAGGCACGGGTAAATTTCTTCGACAGCCGTATCAAACGCAATCGTCGCAAATTGCAGTACGCGATCTTCAGACGTAATCGGATAAGCAACGGCAGCTCCATGCACAAAGTTTGCCATCGCCTGATGCTCAATCTGCACGCCCTTCGGCTTGCCGGTGGTGCCGGAGGTGTAGATGATGTAGGCGAGGTTTTGGGTGGAAACGGCCGTTTTCGGATTCACAACCGAATATTCATTAAACTGGTCCAAACCAGCAATTTTGACAATTGACAGCGCATCTTCGTCAACAGCAAACGACAAATCATCAGCCGTCAAAACCAGCAGCGGACGCGCATCTTCCAGCATGTATTGCAAACGATGCGCTGGATAGTCCGGGTCTAGTGGCAAATAAGCACCACCCGCTTTCAAAACGCCTAGAAGTGCCACAATCATTTCAATGGACCGAGGCATGTGCAGCCCAACGATGCTGTCTGGCTGTACGCCTTTTTCGATCAGGTAATGGGCAAGCTGATTGGCTTTAGCGTTGAGTTTGGCGTAGGTGAGGTGTTGGGAGGAATGGGAAACGGCCGTTTTCCCCGGATTCGCTGCCACCTGTGCTTCAAACCACTCATGCACACAGCCCGCAGGTAAAGCAACCGATTGCGTTTGCCGCCATTCATCCAATACATCCAATTCCTGTGCAGGTAGCAACGGCAGCTGTGCAATGGGTTCCGCTGGAGCCGCCACAATACTCTCCAACAGCTTTTGAAAATTCACAAACAGCCGCTCAATCGTCGCTTCATCAAAAAGATCGGCATTGTATTCAATCAAGAATTCCAGCCCATCTTCCTGTTCCATCGCGTACCAGGTTAAATCAAACAAAGCGCGGTCGAACTTGATAGGGAAATACTCATATTTGACATTTGCCAATTCACCTTCAGCCTCAGGTGTGTTTTGAAAAATGAACAGCACATCGAACAAATTCGCGCGGCCACTGTCTCGCTCCGGCTGCAACAGCTCAATCAGCTTCTCAACCGGCATATCCTGGTTGGCAAACGCTTCCATCGCCACTTTGCGCACGCGATCCAGCAAATCGGCAAAGGATGGCTGTTCCGAAATGTCTGTGCGCAGCAGCAGCGTATTGACAAAAAAGCCAATGAGGGAACTGGTTTCGGCACGATTGCGATTCGCAATTGAAGTGCCAATTAACAAATCTTCCTGGCCGGTGTAGCGATACAACAACGCTTTGAATGCGGTAAGAACGGTCATGAAAAGCGTTGCACCATGCGCTCGCCCCAGTTGTTTGATGCCCTGCATAAGGTCCGCAGGCATTTTGCGATGAAGAGCAGCTCCATTTGCGGCTGTGTTCATCGCTCGGGACCGATCTAAAGGCAAATCAAGTGTGGGCAAGGTCCCACGCATCTTTTTTTGCCAGTAGTCTAGTTGTGCCTGATAGCCATCACTTTCCAGCCAGTTTTGCTGCCAAACGGAATAATCGCCATATTGAATGGGCAGTTCTGGCAATGCCGCAGGCGTTCCAGTTACTAGTTCGTTGTAAACGGCCGTTAATTCTCGCCACATCAAAGTCGTAGACCAGCCATCCGTGATAATGTGGTGCTGGTTAAATAAAATGATGTACTCAGCCTCATTCAACACATACAGCTTCACGCGTACCAATGGCCCAACTTCTAAATCGAACGGCTCATAAATTTCTGCCTTCATTCGATTGTTGGCAATTTCCACCCGCTCATCAGCGGCGAACTGGCGCAAATCAATCTGCTCAATCTCAATGGGTAATGTTGTGTGGATTTTTTGTACGGGACGGCCGTTAACCTGCATAAACGTCGTGCGCAGCATCTCATGGCGCTCAACCACTTTTTGCAAACTAGCTTGCAGCGCCGCAACATCCAACGCGCCTGTCAACCGCAGCGCAATGGGCATATTAAATTGGGCCGTTCCCGGTTCTAGCTGATCCAAAAACCAAAGACGCTGCTGCGCGAACGAAAGCGGGGGTGGTGAAC
>QQUD01000851.1 GCA_008501785.1 Chloroflexota bacterium | reverse complement strand
CGCATTGCGTACGACAGGAACCATTAATCCTCGTTCCGTATCCACAGCAATGCCGACGTTGATGTCAGGTAAATGAACCAACCCGGTTTCTGTCAGGCAAACATTGACATGCGGCTGTTCGCTCAGCACTTGTGCGGCAGCGGCCATGAAAAAGGCATTGTAAGAGACTTTTTGGTCCCATTCAGCCATTAATTGTTGACGGGCACTGATTAGATTGGTCGCATCCACTTCCGTCGTCAGTGTCACCTGAGGCCGTTCGCGCCAACCCGTACTGAGCCGCTCGGCAATAATACCGCGCAGTCCGGTCAACGGGAGTGGGGGGGTATGGGCCGACACGGCCGTTTTTGATTGAGCAATGAGGGCGGCTGAGGTACGGGTTATATCGTCGCGGGTGATACGGCCGTTTTCCCCCGTCCCTGTCACATTTTGTAAATCCACCCCCAATTCAGCCGCCATTTTACGAGCCACTGGCGTGACGGAGGCGGTTGGTGTGGGCAGAATGGCTGATGGCAGAATAGCTTTGGTCAGATCGGCCGTGACAATCATGCCACGTGGGCCGCTGCCGTGTAGTGCAGCCAGATCAATACCTTGCTTCCGTGCCAATGTGCGCGCTTTGGGCGTAGCCCGAAGCGTGGTTTGTGCTGTGGGTGCAGCAGCTGTCGGCGCAATCGGGACTGCTTCCTCTTGTAATAAGTAAGCCACTGGTGTCATCACGGGCACGGTTTCGCCAGAAGGAACGAGGATTTGAAGACGGCCGTTTACCGGTGCTTCAATCTCAATTTCTGACTTATCACTTTCCAGGGAAAACAGCGGTTCGCCCTTGACGGCCAACTCCCCATCTGGCTTGTGCCATTCCATTAGCTGCGCTTGGGTCATGATCAGACCCAGCTTCGGCATCACAACTTCATAACGATTTTCGTTTGTCATGGCTGCAACAACGACCTCGCTGCTGCCACAATATCTTCTGTGCCGGGCAGGACAAATTTCTCCAACACCGGACTGTATGGCAGCGGCACATTTTTTGCGCCGATTCGGATCACCGGCCCATCTAGATATTCAACCGCTTCTTCGGCCAGCATGGCGGCAATCTCCGCGCCCGGTCCGGATCGGCGGTGGGCTTCGTGAGCGATGATCACACGGCTTGTTTGGGCCACTGATTGGATCAGCGTTTCCTTATCCAGTGGCACCAGCGTACGGGGATCAACCACTTCGACGCTAATGCCTTCTGCCGCCAGCAGATCGGCCGCTGCCAATGCCTTTTTCACCATGACACTGACGGCAATAACGGTCACATCGCTGCCCTCGCGGACAACGCTGGCCTGACCGAACGGCACGGTGAAATCTGTGTCTTCCGGCACAGGGCCGGTTTCACCATAGAGCATTTTGTGCTCAAAAAAGAGAACGGGATCAGCGCCGCGAACGGCCGTTTTCAGCAGCCCTTTCGCATCAGCCGGGGTTGACGGAGCCACAATCTTGATACCGGGCACATTCATGAACCAGGATTCGGGGCTTTGTGAATGCTGGGCTGCCGCCGAACCGGGTGCGCCGGATGTCACCCGTAGGGTCAACGGAACACGCGCCTTGCCGCCGCTCATAAACCGCGCTTTAGCCACCTGATTTACAATTTGATCGCCGCCGCACATCAAGAAATCGCCAAACATAATCTCGACAATCGGCCGCATCCCAACCATCGCTGCCCCTAGTCCTGCGCCGATAATCGCGGCCTCGCTGATGGGCGTGTCACGCACGCGCTCTTCGCCAAATTCGGCCAACATGCCAACGGAAACGCCCCACACGCCGCCAAACACGGCTACATCTTCACCCATTAGGAAAACGCCTGAATCGCGGCGCATTTCCTCGTTCATCGCTTCTCGAATTGCTTCAGAATAAGAAATTTCGCGCATTAAAACACCAATCCTTCGTGCGTCTCAGCATAAATCCCTTGTAGGGCCTCTTCGGCCACAGGTATAGGTGCGGACGCGGCAAAGGCAACAGCTTCGTCTAATTCGGCCTGAACGGAGGCTTC
Source organism: Chloroflexota bacterium (assembly GCA_008501785.1). The sequence goes on along the minus strand of QQUD01000851.1, from coordinate 826 downwards.
GATTTCCGCCAGCTTTTCTTCGTCAAACAGGTCTGTGGCCAATAACCGTGTTCGAAATGCGGGTACCGGGTCACGTGCTTGCCACGCTTCCAGTTCACCCGGCTTGCGATAAATTTGGGGGTCGCCTTCGTAGTGACCCCGGAAGCGGTAGGTTTTGGCCTCAATGAGTGTTGGCCCTTCGCCAGCCAGGGCGCGGCGGTGGGCCTCCTTCGTCGCTTCATAAACGGCGATGGCATCGTTACCGTCCACGATGACACCGGGGAAGCCGTATCCATCAGCACGGCGGGCCAGGTCAGCGATAGGCGCTTGCTTGTGCTGCGGAGTACCTTCGCCGTACAAATTATTTTCGCAGAAAAAGATAACCGGCAATTTCCACAAGCCAGCCAGGTTGGCCGATTCATGGAAGGTTCCCTCGTTGATTGCGCCGTCGCCGAAGAAGGTCAGGGCTACTCGCTGTTCTTGCCGCATCTGGAAGGCCAACGCTGCACCAGTAGCGATGGGAAAGCCGCCACCAACGATGCCATTCGCGCCTAAAATGCCTAAATCAAAATCGGCGATATGCAGGGAACCACCCCGTCCCAGGCAGTACCCGGACGACCGTGCGGCCAGTTCAGCCATCATGAATTTGGGGTCGCCCCCTTTGCCCAGCAAATGACCATGCCCCCGGTGGGTGCTGGTGATGACATCTTGCTGAGAGAGGGCGGCGCAGGCAGCAACGGCCGTTGCTTCTTGTCCCACGCACGAATGAATGAATCCCGGAATCAGTCCTCCGCGCCGTTCTTCAATGGCCCGAAGTTCAAACTCGCGGACCAATGCCATGCGCTGG
>QQUD01000304.1 GCA_008501785.1 Chloroflexota bacterium | reverse complement strand
ATGTGAGCTGAGAAAGTCGATAGGCTTTGTTCGATAGACTGCTCGTCGCCGATGTCAGCCAGCACATTGTTAAAGATGGTCAATTTTGCATCGACTGCTGGCAGGTGCAGACCAGATTGAGCCATGAGCACCATCAGTCCGGCCGTTTTTAGGCTGACTGTTTTACCACCAGTGTTGGGACCGGTAATGAGGACGGTGAAGATGTCTTCATCAAGTGTTAAGTCTGTGGGAACAACAGTCTCTGGTTCAAGCAGAGGATGTCGTGCCCCTTTGATCCAGATGGATGAGCCGGGATGCAAATTGGGCGGAGGCGGCGTCCACTTTGCACGCTCGTTGGCATGTTTTGGAGGCCGAGGTTGTTCAAACTCGCGCCATTCTAAAAACTGCGGTTCGACGCCATTGATCATGCTCGAATAGCGGGCGCGGGCAAAGATAAGGTCTAGCTCTGCCATGCGTTCGACCACCCGTTTGATGGCGTCGCCTTGTTGTGCAATTTTGTCGGATAGCTCAGCCAGAATGCGCTGAATTTCGTCTTGCTCTTTGATTTGCAGGCTGCGATATTCGTTGTTGTTTTCGACTGTCGCCAGGGGTTCAATCCAAAGCGTGGCCCCGCTGCCGCTGTGATCGTGGACGATGCCTTTGATGCGTCCTTTGGATTCGGCGCGGAGGGGGACGACGTAACGGCCGTTACGCTGTGTAATAATTGCCTCTTGCAAATGAGAACTGGCGTTGCTGGTTAGCAATTTTTGCAGCTTGTCTTGGATACGGCCGTAAACAATCCGCTGTTCTTGTCTGAGCTTGGCTAATTTTGTGCTGGCACTATCTAGCACTTCGCCTCGTTCATCAATCGTCTGACTGATGGAGGAGACAAGGCCGCGGCATTCTTCTATGAGTTCGGCTGTAGCTGCTAAGTGCGGAAAGTCATCTTGAGCCTTGATCAATTGCCGTTTCAGATTTCGGGCGGCCACAATGGTGTCGCGCACTTCAAGTAAATCATCGGCAGGCAAGGTGAAACCACGTTCGGCGTTGTCTACGGCGCGGCGCACATCGCGTGAACCACCAATTGTAATATTGGTGTGGGTATCGAGCAGCAACATTGCTTCCCGTGTTTCGGTCTGCCACATTTCCGCTTCTATTTGGTCTGTGGTTGGGTGAAGGTTAAAGGCTAGGTCTGTGCCTGCACTAAAGCTGGTATAACCGGCTAAAATTTTTAAAACTTTGTTGTATTCAAGGGTATGTAGTGATTTGTTGTCCATTTTTCGTCATTCTATTTATTTGGACATGCACCGGCATCCATACCCTATCGCAACGCAATGTGGTTGCGAATGATGGATAGGCTGGTGAATGTTCAACAAGTAAGTGTTTGATTGTGTATGAAAACGGCCGTATTTCGGTAAACGGCCAAATTTGAAAGTTTTGTAGAGAATTTAGGCAAAACACCTGTATTTTCAACATGTAGATTAAGTTTAGAAAGCATATGACAATTCCTCCTTAAATATTGTATTTGATACGCCACTGGTAAGTATATCGTTAATTGCCTGAGTTGCGTAGCATTATTTATGTTGATTGGTCGCCAGAATTATTTCGGTTACAATGCAGCGGATTAATTTTGATGCTGAGGATGATTAATTATGAGTGAAGAACCGATTGTGCGTTTTGAAAACGTGAGCAAACGGTTTGCGTTTACGAAGGAAGACCCTCAATCTGTTTTAGAAACCGTTATTTCGTTTTTTTCGCGGTCTAAGCAAAAATCAGATCGAGATTTATGGGCTTTGCGCAACGTTAGCTTTGAAGTAATGCCTGGGCAAGGTTTTGGCTTTGTTGGGCGAAATGGTTGTGGAAAAAGCACACTGCTAAAGTTGATTACACAAATATTGCGCCCCAATGAAGGCCGCATTGTGGTTCATGGTCGTGTGGGCGCTCTCCTTGAGTTGGGTGCAGGCTTTCACCCAGATTTAACAGGACGTGAAAACATCTTTTTAAATGCGGCGGTTGTTGGTTTATCACAGGCTGAAACAAAAGCTAAATTTGATAGCATCGTTGCGTTTTCTGAATTGGGCGATTATATAAATATGCCGGTGAAATATTACTCATCTGGTATGTATATGCGCCTGGGGTTTAGTGTTGCTATCCATATTGAACCTGATATTTTGATTGTTGATGAAATTTTGGCTGTTGGAGATCAAGCCTTTCAGGCAAAATGTATTGATGCGATTATCGATTTAAAGCGACAAGGCACAACGATTATTATTGTTAGTCACAATATTAATATGATCCAAACGCTGTGCACACATCTCGTCTGGTTGGAAAAAGGCGAAGTTGTAGCGGCAGGTCCAGTGGAAGCGGTCGTGCCAAAATATGTTGAGTTTAGTTATGCGCGTGAAGGTCTCCAGCTAAAAAATGTCGATTTTGAGCGTGTGGGCGATCAAACAGTTGAGTTAACGGCCGTTCGTCTATTAGATAGCACCGAAGCTGAACAAAACGTCTTTAAGACTGGAGATGCCTTAACGGTAGAGATGGAATATTTTGCACATAAACCCATCCCGAATCCAGAGTTTGGATTGGCAATTCATCGGCAAGATGGTGTTCATGTCAATGGCCCTAATACGCAATTGGCTGGCCTTGATGTGGGTATGATTGAAGGAGCAGGGGTTATTCGATACGAAATAGAGACATTGCCTCTGTTACCTGCTCGTTATAAGATAACAGCCGCTATTCATGACAGCCGTTTTCCACACTGTTATGATCTGCACAATGAAGCGTATTCATTTCGACTCGTGCCTGGTGGAACAAACGAACTATGGGGATTAGTTGAAATGCAAGCTTTTTGGAAAATGCAGAAAAATTAGAATTCTACCCAAAACTAGATTTAAGGTGCTTCGAGCGAACTTAGGCTCTTTACGCAGCCAGCTTGATGCATGTTTTTTGCCATTAGGATTTACAGCTGAGAAGGGATTGGGTACGGTGAAATATGTGGGGGAGGTTAACGGCCGTTCCATCACCGTTAACTTTGCCATACGTACTCGCAATCGCTATGTCACCGCAAACATCAGCTATCGAAACTATCAAGGCCTGGTCATGGACATCACTGCAAAAACCTCTGTACAAACACGGCTGGCGGTCCTACCCCAACCCCGAATGCTTGCAGGATTAGGAAATTTTATACACAAGCTGCAAAAAAAGATGCCAGTTTTAGATTTAGGTGAGGCATATGCACCATTCCGAGCGTGGGCAGATGATGCTGATTGGGCTTTAAGTTATTTAGGGAGTTCTGAACGAAATTTTCACAAACGTATCGTATTCGGATTCGTCAAAGAGACGGCGCAGATTTTTTTTCTGTTTCGCCAATGGATTTGCTGACGACGATAAAGCTAGCGTATCAAGACGTGACTGGCTGCGAAGGCTTGTTGCGGCGAAAGAGCAGTAGAACGCCCACCATAACCAGCACTGCGCCGACCACCTGTGAGAAGACGAGGCGCTCGTCGAGTAGAAAATAGGCATAGACCGCCACAATGGGTATCTCGGTCATGGCCAGGATACTGGCGATACTGGCAGGCAGCCGACCGAGAGCAAATGTATAACTTGAAAACGCGAGAATGGTAGCGATCAAAATCAGTCCTGCAAACCAGAGCCAGGAAACAGCCGGGATGGGCCATGGATGAGGGGTGAAAAGTTGTAAGGGTAGGAGGACAAGCGCCCCAAATCCAAATCCATAAGTGAGCAACGTAAACGGATTGCAATACTCGCGTACTTTTTTGCCAAATAGGTTCCACGCCGCGTAGGAAAAGGGAACACCCAGGCCGACCAGCAAGCCGGTTGTAGATAACTCAGCCTGACCAAGCACGTCTAGACCCGAGACCAACACCGTGCCGGCAAAGGCGAGCACAATCGCCAGAATCTTGACCCAGGTAAGCTCCTCGCCCCAGAAAAAATAGGCAAAGACGGCTACTAAAGCTGGCATGGTGGCCTGCTGAACCGTGGCAATGGCCGCGCCGTTAAGTAGGACGGCCAGGTTCCAGAAGACATGAAAGGAGCCAAAGCTGGCCCCAAGTCCGATCAGCCAGCCTAGGTGCTGCCGCTCGATGCGCAACCAATCTGGCCGGAACAGACGCACAATAATAAACAACACTAGAAATGTAAACGTGTCTCGCCAGAAGGCAAGTGATAGTGCCGTAATTGGTACACTCTCAGCAACAAACTTGACAAAGACGCCCGAGGTCCCCCAGGCGGCGGTAGCCAACAGGACAGCAAAAAAGCCAATAGTTGACTGCAAAAAGTTTTTCAGATTCTCCATGTGCTCCTCTTTCTGTATATCGTTAAATCTTATGGGACTATTTGAAGTCAAACACTTGATTTTTTTCAAACCGATTATAAACCCTCTCTTATTTTTAGGCCCTTACCTGTCCCACTAATTTTGAAACGAAACAATGTTAGATTAAATTTCTGAATTTCCCCGGAAACTGCTTTTCAGAAAAATTAAATCGAATCAAAATCTATGCTAAACTCAAAAGATGTTAACTTGGATTGTTGCCTCAATTAGTTCTGTTCTGGGCGAAGTGAAACAATTACATCGTTCCAGCTTACTTCCTTTGCTATTTCCATTTTTACTCCTAATTGTGGTTGGCACGGTTGTCTACTCAATTCTGGAAGATTGGTCATTATTTGATTCGCTTTATGCTACCATCATTACGATTACGACAGTGGGGTATGGGGATTTGTCGCCGCAATCGCAAAACGGCCGTATTTTTGCCATCTTCTTCACCCTCTTCGCCATTGGATTGGCCGGGTACGCCATTTCTAGTGCAGCGGCCGTTATTTTTGAAACGCAGCAACAAAATCGCGAAAAAAGAGTATTTGAACAACGTATGAACAAAATATCAAAACTATCCAATCACATTATTGTTTGCGGGGGCAGCATTATTGGCAATCGGGCGGCAGGTGAATTTAGGCGCCGCCAATTTCCATTTGTGATCATTGAGCCAGATGAAGCAAAGCTGAAGCAAGCGATGCTTTGGCTGCATGACTCCTATCTTGACAAAAGAATGCGCCACTACAATAGCTTGGATGAGGTGGATTGGAGCATCGAGGAGCGCATGAGCCTTGATGAACTGTCAAGAGATACAGGGGTTCTTTACATGCTTGAAGACCCAACCGAAGAACAGCAGCTTCGCATCGCTGGTGTGCATCGTGCCTATGGCGTGGTAGCGGCGATGGATGATGATCGAGACAACACCACGATTATTCTAAGTGCCCGAGATATGGCCAAACGACTTAATAATCCCAAACTGCGCATTGTTGGCAGTGCTCATGATGAAACGAATATGCATACGCTCTATTTGGCTGGGGCAGATCGGGTTGTGTCACCCAATATTATGGGGGGCTTCACGCTCGCTTCAAATATGCTGGACCATGATGCGGCCGAATTTTGGGACGATATGCTATTTCAGCAAAATCAAAGCCTCCGGTTTGGCGATGTGCATGTGCGCGACTTTCCCCATATTGTCGGCTGGACAGTAGATGAATGTCGCACCCAATTGTCGCAACTGGTCATCGCCATTCGCCGCAAAGGTGAATTTATGCACATGCCAGCACCAGCAGAGGTGATACAGGCCGATGATGTCCTAATTGTTATTGGCAATAACCTTTAGTGAAAGGCCATCATTATTGTCGGCTCAATTTTGGAGCCCAAAATTCTTTATTTTGTGGGTAACTGTTTAGTCACACCGCTCGTTCCCACGTTCTACGTGGGAATGCTTGCCTGAACGCTCTGCGTTCTCGACGCAGAGCGTCTGATAACAACGCATTCCACGCAGAGCGTGGAACGAGGAGAATAAGGCAAGCAATGGAACTGAACGCTTACTTTTGGAGATTTTCTAATGTTATCCCGATTATTATTGTTATTTATTGTTGTGCCCGCTGTTGAATTGCTGTTGCTCATTCAGATGGGACGATGGATTGGTACGTTGCCTACGGTTGGGCTGATTGTGGTTACGGGGATTGTGGGGGCGTATTTGACTCGGCAACAGGGGGTACAGGTTTGGAGACGGGCACAGCATGAGGTGCAAAATGGACAAGTGCCAGGGAGTGCATTGCTTGAAGGTGCCATGATTTTGGTGGCAGGTGCCGTTTTGATGACCCCCGGTGTGTTGACGGATGCATTCGGTTTTTTGCTGTTGATTCCACAGACGCGCAAACTGCTGCGCGGTGTTGTTTGGCGGCAATTTCAACGGATTCTTGAGAAGGGTCAGATTCGGGTCGGGGGTTTTAGCCCGATGAACGCAAGGCAAGGTTCGCGGCCAACGATTATTATTGATCCTGAAGAGACGGAATAAAGTTCTCGGAGTTATTTAAAACGGCCGTTTTCATCCTCGATTTGTTTAATGACCGTATACGAATCAGGATGCAACTGCACCAATGACGTTGGATTTTGACTTATCTCCAGGATTTCGCGGAATTTTTATTGGATAAACTTGGCTCATATGCTGAACGATTCAGGATATACGTTCTGTTTTGTTCCGCAAGTGGTTCTAGCAAAGCACTTAAACTCACCCGTGAAAGAGGCGTGATGAAATGGTGCTAGGATACTGTTTTGTGACTGTAACGATCCGCACGCGCAATAATATGTGCTGATCGCTTAATCAACCACTCCCAAGAAACTGCCCTGACGTATTTTTTCAGCCAACCTTCGTGTTTGCAGTGCAGGCTGAATGTCCAATACCTGCAAAAGGATTTGTTGGCACTGTTCAAATTGGTACAAAGCATCTGCTGTTTGCCCTACGAGAGCCAATGCCAGCATTTTGCTGCGATGAGCTGGTTCAAACCATGGCTCCCTTTCAATTTGGTGCTGTGCATAGTGAATCGCCCGATCATAATCTTCACGGCAGATAAAATAGTGTGTAAGGTGTTGCAAACTCTCTAGTGCGAGTCGATGATATCTTTCTCGTTTAGCCATTAACCACCATTCGAATTCTGGACAATTTGCTAAAGTAAAACCGGAGAGCAAGTTGCTCCGATAGAGACCAACTGCTTGAATGAGCAAATCTGCACTTTGTGGCGTTATTTCTGGCAGTTCAGTTTTATATACTTGGATAGATCGGTTAAAGATATGGACATCTACCCAGGTATTGTTGTTGTGAGTAAATTGAATTTCTTTGGGTGTTATTATGAAGTATGGAGAGATTTTTTCGTAATCGCAAATTGTTTTTCTTAAACGATATAATGTTTGGCGCAAATTGTTACGGGCGGCAGATGTGGGTTTATTGGACCAAAGCAAAGCAGCGAGAGCTTCTCGTCGGTGAGAGTGGTTGGCTTCAATAACAAGATAAGCCAGCAAAGCGCGCGCCTTGTCAGACTCAAAATTTGTTAATAGCTGCTCATTAATTGTGATCTGAAACGACCCTAAGAGTGATACTTCTAAGCGGTTCACTACCATCCCCTCCTTTTTGCAACCCAAATGATGTCATTCCCAATTCCTTCAAAGTTGAATTAAATCAATATTTTTGATTGACATTACAAGGACACAATACCACTACTGTCACTGGCATAATTATAAGCACAATTCTACTAGTTCGACTACTTTCTTTGGTTTGAATAACGGCAGAATAACAGTTTCCTGACGCTGTTTTGCTAAAGTGTAATGAATTGCGTTTAAGGCTAGATGAACGGTTGAATTTTGGTTTCGGAGGAAAACTTGCGCTGTAAAAAGTGATTCTGAACCACCCAATACCCCACCAATGAATAACTTGTTTAAGGCTAAAATTTTCTAAAACATTAACACCGTTTTCCTGGTCTTGTCCTATAAATAAATGGAGGAATCTCGTGTTATTAGGAAGAAGCCAAGAAACTGGAAGCTTAAAGTATATTAATTGCATTTCTCATGAAGGCAAAGTTGTGGTTTTTGGAACAAACATCGAGGGGGATATATGGTATACCGTCAAACAAGATGGTTTTGAGGATAGTTATCTTATCCACGGACAAGAAAATCCTTCGGGATGGGAACAGTGGAAAAAACTGGAAATTCCTCATGAAGAAGATGACGATGAATCGGTACGCCATAAAGAAAAAGAAGAATTTGCTGATTTGATTCGTTCAATTTATAAGAAAGATGAAAAAAGATCCGCCTGTGCGCCTGTCCAATTGGTGTCAGGGTTAGGATATATTTATGTATTTAGACAATCGAGAAAGTCAATGCTTCTTGTAGACCGTTTTGTTTTAGATGGAATGGCCAATACGCTTGTTCCTAAGTTTCAGGTCCGTTTTAAACGGAGTGAACAGAAATATCAGCCCAGCCAGGCTAATCCAGATCTTGATTCGCTCGATTTCAAAAATATGAATGGGGAATATTTTTATGAACCAACGACAGAGTTGCGGTTAATCAATAGATTGCAGAAGGGCTGTTTTTCTGTTGTGCTGCTCCCAACTTATGAACATGATAAATACCGATGGCATATTTTTGCTTATAACAAAGCTAGCAAAAAAATAGAGTTAATGACTCTAAGAGCATCAGATGAAGGTCTATTCGCAGTCAATGACTATCTTGCTCTTGATCCTCAACCCCGTAATATTCCTGGAATTATCAAGCGTAAGCTAGATATCAAGTCCCCTGTTAATTTTAGAAATGGGATTGCAGCTACAAAATACGACATTCAAAAAGAGCGAGAAACTGATTCAGGCCCACAGTTGATTCGAGAAGCTGTTAAGGTCATGGTTGTTATTCCTACGAATGAAGATAATACTGTTGCACTTAGTTTTAGTGTTGCTGCTGATGGAACCCTATCGCAAATTAGTGAAGAACCAGAGAACTTTACTATTTTGAAAAGTGATTCCAGGCAAATCTTGCTGCCACCTTCTACAATAGATGATATTATGCCTGTTGGTACAACAATCCTTCCTGATCAGGGTCTCATTAAAAGGATTGAAAAAGGGGCAAACAATAGTGTTACTATAAAAATAGATCCTGATTCAGGTAATCAGATGAATGGTTATCAAACTGTGCAAATATCTGACATGTCTGATGCTAGTGGTGAATATATTGCGGTTAAAACTGTTGATGAGGATACTTTTGAAATACGTTACAATAAATCATCCATTGGCAAATGGAAATCAATTGTAGATGATGATGAACAAGATATTGTTTACAATGGTAAGATCACTGCGTATCAAATTACCGGAGAAAACACCTTACAAGTAAAAGCGTTTAATCACGGATTGTCTACAGGCGATTCGGTTAAGATTATTGATTCGTGCGATTACAATGGCATCTACACCATTACAAAGGTGGATAATAGTTCCTTCAGCCTAAATAATGTGCAGTGGCAACCTGGCAAGGCCTTGAATGTCAACTTGCAATCTGAAAAACGACGTGGAATTACATTTAAATCCCGGATACCAGATAATATAAGCATTGCATTCGATAAATTGAGAGCTGATGAAGTTACTTATGAATTGTGGTTCAAATCTACTGACGGGGATGGTGGACTTCTATCTGTTGTAAACAGAGTAACCAGACATGTTTCATCTGATTCTGAAAAAAATGATGTTGAATACCACGACCTATTTCTAGATGATCGAGCAATTTCCGGAAGAATTATCTATCCCGAAAAGAATACATTGTCACTTTATTGGAATTCTAGTAATCAACAAAATTTGGCAGATGGTAATTGGCACCATGTTGCCTTTGTTGTTGACAGAGCAGCAGAATTTCTACAAATATACCTTGATGGTGTTAATCTCAAATTATGTTCCAGAAACGAATCCAGACGTGGATTTAGGGAGAGGTCTGAAACAATTAAAATTGGTGGAGAAAAAAATTCTATTGGTTTCCAAGGACAGATTTCAGATGTGCGAATTTGGGGGATATGTCGTACAGAAGAACAAATAAGAGACAATAGATTCCATCGGCTGACTGGAAAAGAAGTTGGGTTAATAGGGTATTGGCCTATGGAGCATATCATCGAGGAAAATGGAATCAAAAAAACATCTGATATTTCAGTAAATGGAAACGATGGTGTTGTTAATGGCGATGCCTATGCGAGTGGAATTGAATTACTCCGTAAGCTTCCTGGAAAGAATATTGATGTTTTAAAATTTGAAAATGATGAGCTGATTTCGGTTGCAGAAAGAGGAACATATACCGAGTCATTTGAATTTAAATCGTTTCAAAAGAAGTCGAAGCCCAACAATAGTGATGGTCAAGGGAATTCCATCTTTAAATTTATTTATAAAGGTAAGAAAGACAGGCGAGCTAAAGAATGGATTGAAATTGAAGGAACTACTTCGATCGAACCTATCCCAAATCGTAAAGGTTGGTATTTGGCGAAAGGGAAATGTACCATTCCAGATGGTGTTTCATTACTTCGTAGTTTTGGGATTGGAGAGTTTGCAGGGAATTGGGAAAAGTTAGAGATTCGTAGACACAAAATTCAATTCGATGTAAATAAAATTACAAAAGAAGTATATTTTGATGACATAACCTTAGAGGCTCTTGCAGATGAGCAAAAAGACTTACGGGAGAGGTTGCAGGCATTTGCAAAATTGGAAGAAGATATCGCAGCAAAAAAAGCTAAAAAACATGAATACCAAAAAAAGCTTACTTTACTAAAGGATGTTGGTCACCTTAATCGTGAAATAGAAAGTATTGGAGGAGACATCGAAGAAGCAGAAGCGGTTTTAAGTGACTTGAAAGTTGATCTTGATTACTGGGTACTTCAAAAAAAATACAGTGACGACAAAGTCAAATTTTACAAAGATTATAATTTTAAAGGAACATGTTGGGAATCTGGTATAGGTATAACAAACCCTATCTCCTATTGGGATAACAAATTGGATGATAGGAAAAATGATAAAGATAGAAAGATGAATAATAAAGTGAGCTCTATTAAAGTGCCTTATGGATTAAGGGTTCATCTATATAGTGAGGACAACATTCGCCGGAGTATAGATAAATGGCAAGGTTATTTAATTTCATATAATAACATAGATATTAATAAACTAAAGCGTAAGCATAACGATGAATTATCTTCTTATGTAATTGAAACGATTAAAGGGGAAAGGTCTCGACCAACCATATTAAATAATTATGATGATTCTTTAAATAAATGGGAAAGCAAAAAAAATGATATATTAATTTTCGAAGAAAATAAAGAGAAACTTATAAGTGATAAAGATAATCGAGATGAGAAAATAAGAGAATATCGTATTAAAATAAAAGATATTAAATTGGAACTGGAAGAGTTAGAGGTGAAAGTCAAAGAAGTGGTAAAAAGTTTACTAAAGAAGTGTGATGAGGGTGTGCATTATCCGATGAAATCGGTCGGACCTAATTCCGAGTCAGCCCTGGAGACAACGGGAACAATTTTATCT
>QQUD01000905.1 GCA_008501785.1 Chloroflexota bacterium | reverse complement strand
GCTGCGGATTCGGAGCGAAAGGAGATATGCTGATGGTTACTGGCAATCCAATACCAAAACGGGAGATGTCCAAAATTCCGGAAACAGCAACACCACCTGAACGTATGAAAGCATTGATCGAAACACTCAATGCATACATTGCACATTATCATGGTGGTTCTGTAGAAATGGTTTCTTTTGATGGGGAACGCTTAGAAGTGAGTTTGGGTGGTGCCTGTGAAGGGTGCTCATTATCAGAAATGACGCTTCAGGGTTGGATCAAAGGAACCGTGCAGCCATTTTTTCCAGACCTGAAAGAAGTTGTTTCAGCAAAATAATTCTTAGATACAGATAAACTTTATTTACCTTCTATTACATCACTTAGAAGGGCCTCGTTTGCATGAGGCCCTTCTTGCATTAGCAGATATTATATGTTTTTCTGTGCAATATCTGAATAATCACTTGTTTCGGCCGCCATTAAATCAGCGCCAAACAGATCGAGCAGTTCCCCAATCAGTGATGCCTTTCGTTCCGCGTCGGTTCGTGACCAGGTGCGCGATTTAATCTCCAGATAATAGCTGGACACTTCTGGCTGCATCAATTTATCCAAATTTATGGCAAAATCAGTTTCTTTGTAAACAATGCGCCAGCGCAATCTATCTTTGTTTACTTCAACTTCTGAGGCTGGGGCAAAATATTCGCGGTAAAAGCGGAGACTGCGATCTGCCTGTGCCAGGAATCGAGAGCGAGACAGCATGACGGCATTGGAGTATTCAAGTCGTTCTCCCTCACCAATCAAAGTGAGACGTGTACGCGATTGATAGGTGTCGCCATTTTTGTTGACGTATTCATCTTCACGATAGCGCAGGCGCGAGGCATCAGGGTCTACGCCATCAAAGATAAAGTAATGATCGTATTGTTTGTAGTGTGAACTTTTTGTAATCTCGACCTGATCGCTGCTCAACACCTCAAGCACTTGGTCTTTGCTTGTGATGGGCACTTTCACCTGAATCTCGAAGCTTTCTTGCCGCTGGACGCCCGCCAGCAGTACCAGTTTATGGTACGGGCTGGATTCACGTTTGGCGACAAAAGCGTCAATGTCGGCAGCAACTTTGGCACCTTCAGCCTTGGCAGTCGCTTCGTCAATGGTTAGCAGTTCACGATCGCGCATCAGCCAACGGCCGTTACACATCACATGCGCCACATCGCCACTTTTTGCCGCGTACACAATCCGAGAATAAACAGCATCCGTAGCATTTTGGAAATGTGGTTGGTTATGAATGCCATCCATATCGACAATCGCAATATCGGCTTGTTTGCCCGGTTCCAGGCTGCCCGTGACATCACCCATGTGAACAGCGTGTGCGCCGCGAATGGTTGCCATTTCCAATGCCTGTCGAGCGGGGAGGACGGTGGGATCGTTGCTGTGGGTTTTTGCTAGCAGCGCGGCCAGCCTCGTTTCTTCAAACATGTCCAGATCATTGTTACTGGCCGGTCCGTCTGTGCCAACGCCCACATTGAGGTCCATTTCTAGCATTTTGGCTGTGTTGGCGATGCCGCTGGCCAGCTTCAGGTTGCTGGTTGGGCAGTGAGCCACCCCAGCGCCAGCTTGTTTCAGTAAAAACATTTCGCTTTCATCTAAATGAACACAATGTGCAGCCAACAGCTTGGTTTCTAGCAAGCCATGTTGCTGAATCCAGCTAACCACCGGCATGTGGTTCTGCTCACGGCAGTTGCTTGCTTCTAGGCCGGTTTCGCTAACATGGGTGTGAATCGGCACATCGTAAGCACGGGCCAAATCGGCACAGGCGCGATCGAGTTCGGGGGTAGCGGTGTACCAGGCGTGTGGTGCTACAGCGGGTTGAATCAATTCGTGATCATTCCACTTTTCGATGAAGCGACGGCACAACACCAGGGCGTCTTCATAGGTGGCTGCATCTGGCGCGGGGAAGACGAGGACGGTTTGACCGAGCAAGGCGCGCATGCCGATAACGGCCGTTTCCTCCGCAATCGCATCTTCAAAATAATACATATCTGCAAACGTGGTCACGCCAGACCGAATCATTTCAGCACAGGCAATCCGAGACCCCAATTTTACAAATTCAGGCGTGACAAATTCACGCTCAATCGGCATCATATAACCGAGCCATACATCCAGACGCAAGTCGTCATTTAAACCACGTAGCAGCGTCATGGGAATATGTGTGTGTGCATTTACCAGCCCAGGCATAATCACCTGACCTGTGCAATCTATTTTTTCTTTGGCTTCATACGCACTCTTTATTTCATCAGCAGGCCCGACTGCCACAATCTGATCATTGTTTACAGCAACAGCCCCGTTTGGAATAATGTCAAAGTTTTGGTTCATGGTGACAACTGAGCCACCATGTATGATGAAATCTACCTTTTTAGGCATCTTGGTCCTCCAACAAACACCAAATAAGCTTTTAGAAGCAAATTGGGTTGGTTTGTAAATCGGTTTAGGAAAATAGCTTCTTCAATTGCGGGCAAAATTTATTTAAATTAAGACCACCCCGGCGCAACATGGCGTTTCATACCCGGATCGGTGAAAAAATATCATCTAAAACGCCTAAATGAACCTGAATCGTCATTTTTTGCGATTACCGATCTGGCCTCTTCAGGTTCAAAGTTGCCCCGTCAGACGATTATACCGATTCCTGTTATAATGTGGAAATCTTAGGAAGAGAACGTGGGGGCTATGATGCCCGCATACCCCCTGAATAAAAGGATTTTTCCCATGCGTATGATCGACATCATTGAAAAAAAACGCGACGGCAAAGAATTGTCAGCCGTCGAAATTGAGTGGTTTATTAAATCGTATACGGCTAATGACGTGCCGGATTATCAGGCAGCCCCATTG
>QQUD01000477.1 GCA_008501785.1 Chloroflexota bacterium | reverse complement strand
CATCAGGGCTAAATTGTACATTCTCAACAACATTTGTGGTAGTTAAGGTTTGTATCTCTTTACCGGTTGTTGTGTCTAAAATTTTGACACTGTTATTTTGACTGGGGATTGCCAAGAGAGATCCATCGGAACTTAAATCTAATTGTCCCCAATGTGTAGGCGTATAAAGACCGGAAAAGATGCGTCGTTCTGCACCGGAATCTAAATCCCACACTCTTGCGTTTCCGTCCATCCCCCCTGTGACAGCCCACTCACCTGTGGGGTCGATGGCGACAGTAAATACTTTGTCACCGTGATTATCAAACGAAAGTAGTTCTGCTCCGGTTGCCACATCCCATACTTTGGCCGTACCATCGCGGCTGGTAGAAACGAGTTTGGTGCCATCAGGTGTATAGGCTAATTGTGCCGTTTCCTCTGTGTGTCCAATGAATCTCTGACGCATATGAGATGCTTGAATCGCCTGATGCAAAACCCCTTCGGCTTCACGGGTATATTCGGTATTGAGTGCTTCCAGTACCAACAAAACGCTCAATTCGGGATCAATATCCAGGTTGTGGGTGGCTGCAAAAGTTAATTCGCGGGAGCGAGATAAAATGCGTTCTTGTGCTAATTGTTGAATTGTCTCCAATTCTTGCTGTCGTCGAGCTTGCTCTTCGAATTCTCGCCGTTCGCGTGCGGCTATGCTGGCCTTTAAAAAGGATTGCTCGTCTGGCGTTAATGCTAAGTTTAAGCCCTTTGCCCAATCAGCAAACAAATCTAAACGACTTCTACGCAGCAAAAAACCATCAGCTTGATTGTTTTGCACCCATTCCCTGGCAAACGAAGACAGAGATCGTTGTAAACGCACATCATCACGGCTTTGATCGAGCCAGCGGCGCAAACGGGGCCATTCACGCAGCAAAGCTTCGTGGGCGACTTCGACGGTGGGTTCGCGGGTGAGGGGGTCGTGGTCGAAGGTGAGGAGGCGGTGATTGCCAAAGACCCTAAGGGTTTCTGAAACCCTTAGGGTCTGAAGTTGAGACAAAACAACTCGCCGCCGCGTATCCGCTCCACCTTCACCTAAAGTGACAAGACGAAGGAATAGTTGGCGTGCTGCTTCTTGTCCAGCCTCATCAAACCTGGCAAACAAATCTTCAGCGCGTTGGGCGAGTGCCCCGGAAACACCTCCCAATGACTGGTAAGCAGCCAGCGTCATTGCATTGCCGTGCCGTGCTTCAAATAGCTCCGTTAGTGCATATTGCAGCAGCGGCAGTGTCCCAGGTTGGTCAATCACATCTGTTACCATTGCTGTGACGACGCTGTCTGCCATGCTGACTCCGACTTGTCTGGCAGGTTCACGGATTGCCCAGGTCAACTCTTCCTGATTAAGCGGCAGCACAATTTCAACATGCTGCTTGAACAGATTGGCAATGGGTTGAATTTGCAGTGGCCTGTCGTAAAAATCGGCGCGTAACGTCACCACAATCCGAAGTGGACTGCGCGGTGCGTTGAGCGCAATCATTAAACTGTTGAGAAAGTGCAAACGGCGACCATTATCATTTACCAGGGTGAACAATTCTTCAAATTGGTCAATTACCAAAAGCAGTTGGGCATTCTCTTCACCTGGTAAGATGCGGCGAATGGTACGTAGGAGTCCGCGCTCGTCTTTTTGCATGGGTCCGACTAAATCAGGTGGCGGATTGACGGCAATGGGCAGCAGTGCCAGCTCCAACTCCTCTAAGGGGTGGTCGCCTGGAACCATATCGGCAACAAACCAGGTGTCTGAGCCAGGGATAGCTTCTTGACGCAGCGCGGGAATAAGGCCTGCTTTTACCAGACTCGATTTACCGCTGCCGCTGGGACCCACAACTGCCAGAAAAGGATTGTCTGCTAGACGCGCCGCAAGTTGTTCGACGAGTGCTTCACGCCCATAAAAATTATTGGCGTCAGACTCTTGAAAGGCACGCAGGCCTTTGTATGGATTGATGATATGGGTGGTTGTTGGAACTGCTACAGGGGAGTCTGTTTTGATAACAATGGGTGTTTGATCTTGTATGGCATGACGAAATGCATCAGCCAGAGCGAGCGCATTGCTAAAACGGTCCGATGGTTGTTTGGCTGTGGCCCGTTGAATCACGGTGTCGATCTGTCTAGGGAGATCGGGGCGGCTGGCACTGACTAATGGAATCGGCTCTTCTAGCTGTTTTTTGATGAGCATGGCGATGGGGATGTTGGGAAACGGCCGTTCTCCGGTCAACATTTCATACAAAACTGCACCTAAGCTGTAAATATCAGTAGGTGGGCTAACCAACTCGTTTCGCAGCTGCTCTGGTGAGATGTAGTCTGGTGTACCTAAGAGGCTCCCAACAGCGGTCAATTGATAATTCCCCTTTAGCGCTTTGGCAATGCCAAAATCTGAGAGATAAGCATTCCTGCTTCGTCAAACAAAATGTTGGCTGGCTTGATGTCTCGGTGAATGACGCCTTGATGATGTGCCACAGCCAGAGCTGATGTTATCTGGTCAAGCATTTTTAGGGTCGGTTCAACTTCCCAGGGACCCCTTTCCAAAGAAGTGAGTAAATTGCCGCCACGGAGCAGGCGCATGACCAGATAGGCGCCTGTTGCCTCGCGCCAATAATCATAAAGCGGCACGATATAGGGATGTTCGAGTTGGGCAATGGTCTGGGCTTCGGTCTCAAAGCGGCGAATGAATTCTGGATCATCGGCATATTTGCGGCGAATGACCTTGACAGCCACTTCGCGATCAACCGTAGGCTGGATGGCTCGGTGGATTGTCCCATACGCACCTTCACCGATTTTCTCTTTCAATTTAAACCCGCGTATACCGTGGGTAGATTGGGTAGCAAACGTCAAATCTCCACCT
>QQUD01000204.1 GCA_008501785.1 Chloroflexota bacterium | reverse complement strand
TGCACCCCTGTAGGGGCGGACCCTTGTGGTCGCCCAAAATGTGTAAAGATCATCCATTTATTTTTGAACCATACCGATTTTATCTGTTCCTTGTTTTTATCCGTTGTCGCCTATGGTCATCAACAATTAGCAATAAGCATCTTTCATGTAAAAAATCATTCTTGATAAAGTGCGACACCATGTTCTTCAACCAGCATCATAAACGTTCGTTCAATTTCCTGCTGGGTTCGCTCGAATGACCAGCCTAGCGTTTTGCTGACAATTTGGCCGATTTCAGCAACCAAATCTGCGTTGGCTTCGCCAAGTTTGCCGATGCAAGTGCGGCGCAAAATTAAGTCATCGAGGTGCGCAACCTGCTCTAAGTCCGCCAGATAAGCGATTTCTCTCACCGTATAATCTGCATGATATTTCAAGGGTGCATCTGGTTCGGT
The DNA here is from genome assembly GCA_008501785.1 of Chloroflexota bacterium. The sequence goes on along the minus strand of QQUD01000204.1, from coordinate 10,951 downwards.
TGCCAGATAGGCAGCCACCTCTCGTGCGCGTGTACCGTAACGGCCGAAAAGCAGTTTGACATGCTCAAATGCCAACTCATATTCACGTGATTGTTTGTGCAGCCAGCGCCATCTTTCATCCCGGTCTCGGGGGTATTTTTTGCCGCCACCGATTGGCATATTTTCTGTGTTTTGCCGCCGTGTTTTGCCAAAGGCTTCTAGTACCAGGTCTACAATTTGGGCTGTTTTGGCCCGGAATGTGGTCCAGTTGCCGCCTTGTAAATGCAAAATTGGGAACTGAGCGCGGGTTCCGGCTTTGGTAATGTGCAGTTGGTGTGAATTGTCTGGGGCGAGGGGGTAGCAATCACTTTTTTGGTAAAGAATGTTTGAGCTTGCGACGGTGAGAGTCGGGAAAAGCTGCTGCACCATTTTTAAACTATCATCGACCGTAATCGGTTCGTCAGTTGGTGAGGCATCAGATGTGAAATGGGATGTGCTGAGTAAAATGCGCCGATGATAGGCGCAAATGCGGATGAAACGGCCGTCTTCGAATTCAAAGAAAAAAGACCGTTCACCAATAATGTTTCGCAATTCTGGGTGCTCTATCACCAAATGTAGCCACTTATGCAGCTTTCTAGTCTCAGTTGCGTTCATGCAATCTTGTGCTTCAATGACGAGTTTGGGAAGTAATTGTATGGTAGTGTTGTCGATACTGTCTGTCAGAGAGACGATATTGCCTTCAAAGTTGATAGATTGAACATGATTCAGTGCAACTGCATTTGAATGAGATTGGTAAGCATCCCACAACAAATCCATGCAGAGTCGTTCTGGCGCAGAAATCGTCGCATTGTAATAGGAAACGGTCCCTAAAATATCTGGATTTAAACGCGGAAATTGTTTTAATGATTTTTTGCGAAAAGCAAATTGATGTTTGAAAGAAACCCCATCTGATTCAAGAAATTTGTCTTGCAGCATCAAGCCGAGACGGGTAAAAAACATGCCGCGTCGCCCTGTTTTGTCAGCTTCTTGGGGCAGTTTGATTGGAATGTGGAATCGGCCTGTTACCCAGCGAAATATGGGAACGATTGTGGGCAGCGGTTTCACAATGTGAGGTGCGTTGTTTAACAAACGCTGGCGTTCCACAACCGCATTTTTAACCAGTTGAAATCCGCCATTTTCCCGATAATAAATATCGCCATGAACCAAGTGTGAGACGCCAAGGGTGGAACCTGTTCCAAAATCTTGGTCGTTTACCAGCACAGCATCAATATTTTGCAGTGCAAGCTCTCGAAAAAGCGCAACAGCATTGATGCCTGTTCCAATAATTAGGACACTGACATCAGGATTTTGCTGTAGATATTTGATTTGTGCTGCGCGGTTCATTGAGCCAATATTTCCCATGTTGCCATTCTATCAATATTTGGTTTGTAAGGATTGGGGAAACGGCCGTTTCTCATGAACGTATTACTGTTGATGCCTTTACTCAAAATTTACTGCAATAACTGAAATATTTTGTTATGCTATAATCTGTTGTCAACATAAGGATTGATTTTTAGTATGACGATATTACGCCAGATCATCCAGCTTTTAAGTGAACCACCAGGGTCCATTGTGTATCGATTGGTCACTTTATTTGCCCTGCAAGCAGTGTTCGCTATTTCTTATAGTCATTGGCGGCGCAGTCGAGACCATCGCATTGCAGCACGAAGCATGATTGCGGCAGTAGTTGTTTTTCTAACACAGCTGATACGCCTGGCAGTTAGCTTGGTACTGGCTGATAATTTTTTGCTGGGAACGGCCGTCATTCCCCTCATGGAGCAGACATTTAATACCATCACCGTCTTCTTCCTCGTGTGGGCATTGGTTCCCCATTTTGATAGATTGCCTCATTTAGTGAACTTGCTGTTACTGCTGGGGGTTTTGATTGCAGGTGCAATGAGTATATCGTTTGCACAAACATGGCAAGAGTTGTCGGCAAGTGGCATAGCCTACAACAGTACGATTCAGGCCAGAATTTGGGGGCTGCTGCAGCTCCTCGTTTTGAGTGGGGGACTTGTCCTTTCTTTATCAAACAAGCGTTTTCGTAATAGCCTAGGCCCCGCAATATTGTCTGTACTGCTGGTCACACATGCTGCTCATTTTTTGAATTTTCCTGAAATTCTGGCCACCGAAACAAATGTAACCTACTGGATTCGGTTGGGAAATTTGATTGCTTTTCCGATATGGGCTGTTTTTGCATACCGAAATGCCCTTTTACCACTGCTTATTGCACAGCGGTCTGCACTTTCACCTGCTGAAATGATTCAGAATGCATTGCAACAAGCTGCGGAAACTATTTTGGCAACCGATCAAGAGGGTATGTTGCAAAATGCAGTCACTTTGGCTGCGTCCTTGGTGAAAGCGCCGCTGGTTGCCATAGGCACATTTACAGACGAGCGACAAAATCGCCTTCACTTTACCACCAATTTACCGCAACCGGGTCAAGATGGTCCCTTGAAAACGCAATTGCTCGTGTCAGACTGGTCACCTTTACAAGTTGTCATCAATCAAAATCAGACAGTTGAATTACGTCCAGATGGAGCCGGTGCGGGTCAATTGCACAAGCTCTATGAAGCGATGGAAATGAGTCGATTTGGTGCGATGGTGATACAGGTTTTGCATGGTGATGCAAGACCTGTTGGCCTTCTTATCCTGGCAGAAGCGGAAGGGATCAATCAAATATCGCAGGCAGATCGGCAAATGGTGCCACCTCTGGCACAATTTTTAGTGACTTCATTGACGAATTCGATGGATCAATTGGAAGAGCAAGAGGCGGTTGTGGTTGTTGACGCCCCGTCTGCGCCGCCCGTGATGGAAACGGCCGTTAGTGGTCGTGTGATAGCCCTTGAAGAATCCCGTAAAAAACTGCAAGAGCAGCTTGAAATCACGCAAAATCGGTTGACGCAAGCTGAAAAACGCTCGGCTGCAGCTGGGAAACGGGCGCATGATTTGGCCGCAACGCTAGAAGAAATTGAACGGATTAACCATGATGAACGGGTGGCGGCATTGGAGCAAGAAGTCGAGACGCTGCGAGAGTCGTTGATTGAGGCTGAAGAGGCAATGGCATTAGCGTCGGCTGGTGAAGGTGGGCTGAGTTCAGAATGGGTGATGCTGACCATTACGCGCTACTCGGGCCAGCTTGAAGAAGCGCAGTCCCGTATTGAAGAGTTGGAAAGACAAGTGATTCAGCTTGATGACGAAACAACGGACCCTGTGATGATTTCTTTGGTGCAAGAGTTACGGACTCCAATGACATCCATTGCCGGTTTTACAGATTTAATGCTGAATGAAACGGTGGGAATGCTGGGTGTGCGTCAGCGTGATTTGTTAAAACGGGTAAAGGCAAATAACGAGCGGATGGGGGCGCTGCTAGAACAAATTGTGCAGCACGCTATTCGAGAAGTGCATCCGGCTGTGGAAACTGAGGAACGGATTGATGTGCGCGAGGTGTTAGAAACGGCCGTTTCTAGCATCATTACCCAAGTTCGCGAAAAACGGCTTAATTTAGATATGGATATTGCTGAAGATTTACCCCCTTTGGCTGTTAATCGTCAAGAATTACACCAGATTATGAACAACTTGCTGGGGAATGCCTGTCAAGTTACCGATGCAGACGGCCGTATTATGATTTCTGCTACGATTAACAAGGTTCCTGGTGGCCCTGATTCGCTAGAAGAATATGTACACTATTTTCAGCTTTCAATTAAAGACAAAGGTGGGGGCATTGCGGTTGATGATTTGCCCCGCGTATTTGCTCCGCAGCACAGTGCCGATATGCCGTTGATTGCAGGTTTGGGTGATACTGGAGCCGGTTTGTATATGGCACGCACCTTAACCGAGGTGAACGGGGGGCGAATTTGGTTAGAAAGTGAAGTAGGGGAAGGGAGTACGTTTTTGCTTTTGTTCCCGATTCCGATAAATAGTGTTGGGAATTCTTCAGTTTTACAAAAAAATGGAAAGGTGCCAGAAAGGAATTGATGGCAACAAGTAACTGGCGCACGAATTTGGTTGTTGTTGGCAGCGTTATCTTTACGGTGATGGTTGGATTGTTGTTGTCGCAATTTGATTATTTGGAATTGCGTTTGCTGCCGACAGCGCAACCGGTTGCAGGAAATGGTTTGATTACTGAGGCAACCAGTACGCCTTTACCTGTGCCACACCCCTCTGCCACACCCGTCCCCACTGCGACAGAAACGGCCGTTCCCTCTGCAACACCCGAAGAAGTGGTCTCGGTGGTGCTTCAGACCTGCGATTATCCCGCAAACTGGCGGCAATATATTGTGCAGCCCGGTGATTCTTTAAATTCACTTGCCCTTAAAAATGGCACAACGGCTGAAATGATCCGTCAGGCAAACTGTTTGTCTGTAGAATTTGTGACGCCCGGTACGCGAATTTATTTGCCTACGGTAGCGATTCAACCACCTACCTGCATTATCCCAGCTGGGTGGCGTCTTTATATTGTGCAGCCAGGTGATACGATGTTTAGGTTAGCACTTAACCGAGGTGTTGCTGTCTATCGGGTATTGGATGTGAACTGCCTGGGTGGGACTTCTTTGACTGCGGGTCAGCAAATATTTTTGCCACCACTTTTAGTGCCACCCGCATTACCGACTGCGAGCCTGATGCCATCACTTACAGCAACTGTGACTGCCTCTCCTGCTACGGAAACCCCGACCTTAGTCGCATCTGGAACGCCAGATGTGACAGTGACGCCTAGCCTAACAGTGACGCTGACTAGTGTGCCAACCAGCACAGTCACGATGACACCAACGGCGACACTAACGGTGACTGCAACGGCGACTCCAACGTTTGATCCTTCAGGCACGCCTACGTTTACACCAACTATTCAGCCAACTGGCTTGATAACCACAACACCAACCATACAACCTACGCAAACGACGACGGTGACGACACCAATTGGTACGGTTACATCGACCCCAACACCGGGACCGACGGAAGCGCCAACGGCCGTTTTTACCCCCACCGCAACAGTCATGCCGACCGAGACATGGACGCCCCTGCCGACGGATACGCCAGTGGCTGTGCCGACGGAAACGGCCGTTCCGGCTGATACGGCCGTTCCGACTGAAACACCTACATCTTAGAAGAAAATAATTAATTGTTGAATTGGTGAATGGAAAATTGTTAATGAGTCGGAATGTGCGTCATTAACAATTCATCAATTCAACAGTTCACAAATTAATTATTTTCTTCAATTTTCGCAAACCCTTCAATAATCCGAGCCGTATGCTTGATGCCATTCACAAAATGATCAATCTGAATATTTTCGTTGGGTGCGTGTACTTGCGCACCTGGATAGCCGATGCCAGCCGAGATAACTGGCAGTCCCAGCACGTGAATAAACGGATAGTTTGGACCACTGCCCCCAATGATTGGGTATACCTGTGGTGGTTTGCCGTACACATCAAGCGCTGTTTTGTTAGCTAACTGTACCATTGGATGATCTGGGTCTACTTTGGCGGGACGGCCGTTTCCAAACAGCGTGATTTCCACATCTTCAAACCCGTTTATATCGAGGTGAGTGCGTAATTTGCCCACAATTTCTTCGGGTGTTTGCACGGGAACCAAGCGGAAATCTACTTTTGCGCTTGCTTTAGCAGGCAGCACCGTCATCGAGCCGGGTCCTTGATAGCCTGAGGTAAGGCCGCAAATGGTGCAGGTGGGTTGAAAAACGGCCGTTTTCTGCAATTCCAAACCGCCTTCCATGCCATTTAAAAATCCTGAAATGCCATACATCGACTTCAGTTTTTCAGATTGGTCCGGTAAAGCAGCTAACAGTTCCAAATCTTTTTCCGCAGGCGGCAGCACATTGTCGTAAAAGCCAGGAATCAGAATGCGTTCATTTTGGTCTTTGAGCGTGCTTAATGCCCACGTCAGTCGCCACGCGGCATTGTGGAAGATGGAGCCGGTTAGACCTGAATGGGCATCTTGATTGGCCGTTTGCACCGATAATTCGACGTAGCAAATACCGCGCATTCCCAACGATTGCTCTGGGTTACCGTCGTAGTCAACGCCGCCAAATTCCCAGATGCAGCCATCAGCCGCTAATTTTTCCTGATGTGCTTCGACAAAGGCGGGAATGTTTGGGCTGCCGATTTCTTCTTCACCTTCGATGAAGAATTTGACGTTGCAGGGCAGTTCGCCCAACACGTCTTTGACGGCAGACAGGGCGGCTAAACGGCAAATGATATGTCCTTTGTCGTCACTGATGCCGCGTCCATATAGCTTGTCACCGCGTTTCGTTAATTCAAATGGAGGGGAAACCCACAGGTCGAGTGGTTCGGCTGGCTGCACGTCGTAGTGGAGGTAGAAGAGAAGGGTTTTGTCAGAACGGCCGTTTCCTTCCCCATACACCACCGGATGGCCGGCCGACTGCATTACTTCGGCAGCAAATCCTTGCTCTTCAAGCATTTTAGCAACCAGGTCTGCACATTCTGTAATTCCATCATTTTGGGCAGAAATGCTGCGTTGGTTGGTCAATCGGGCCAATTGTTGAATCCAGTAATCCAAATTCTTTTCGATATGAGCATCAATTTTGGCGTTAATCTCTGCTTGGGACATGTAAAACCTCATTTTGTTTAATTAGATAATCATATAATTATATCGAAGGCTGCGACGTGACGCACAGTCTTGAAAATCTTCGTAGGATAAAACAGCGTTTTGTCCTAGTACCGTAACTTTCTAAAAATGTAGGGCGATTTGATAAATCGCCACTCTGGGCGAATTGCCAATTCACCCTACAAAATCATAAAGTTGAGGTACTCGGTGTAAAACTTTCAAGAGGTCAAGACAGCATCTTGACCTACGAAGACTATGAGCGACTTGGATTGTTATTTTTGTTTGATGTAGGTTTTTAGAGTGACAATCGCCTCTATGGGGAAATGGGATATTTTTTCTGATAACCAGATTTTGGATAATGATAATATACTCAATGTTGCTTGTGGTGTGGGTTGATTGAGTGCTTTGTTGAGTTGGTGGCCCATTTCGGGATAGACGCGTTCGAAACGGCGGTATGGGTCCAGATTGTCGAGCAGATTTTTGTTGTTGGCAGGATAATGGCGGACTAATAATTTGAGTAAATGTCCGAGGGCGTAGGTGTTTACAAAGATGCGTCCGCTGATATGCTCACCACGGGCGTGTCGGCCGACGCCTACGAATAGGTTTGCCAGAAATTGCCCGTACAGGCTGTGATCAGATGGGGGATTGGTGTGGAGGGAAACGGCCGTTTCCCTTTCCAATTTTGCAAACAAAGCCGAAAAATCACCGTTATCAATTAAAACTGCATACCGATTGATCCGTGCCTGCTGTAATTCATTCGGTTCAAAAATGGCAAACTCTAGTAAATGCCCAAAGCTGTACAACACCTTCATGCCGTGGGTTGTTTCCTCAAATGCTAGCACGATCTCATCAGCTTGAGGCAGCCACGAAAGGTCCGTTTTAAATTCTGGCTGTGTACCAGGGGAAACAATCACAAAAAAATCATGGTCTGACCATTTATCTGGCTGGCAAGCTTGATTGGCCATGGATCCAGCAGCAACCAAACCCAGCACATGCGGATGATTGGATAAGTTGGTGGTGAGGGTTTGTGTGAAGTGGTTGAAATCAGCAAGCTTCATTAAATGGTTCCATTCAAGTTTTCCAGGTGGCTGGTATCGTTGATGCAGGTGACGACGGTGTCGTCGCCGTGCAGTTCAGCAATGGTGAGGCCTGTGTTGCCGCGAATGGTAAAACGGCCGTATTCCCCTCCCGGCAGCCCAATTAAATGTGCCACCAACACATGCAGTAACCCGCCATGTGACACAACTGCGACCATCTGGTCGGGATGGGTCGCTGCTATTTGCCTGAAAGCTGTCAGCCCTCGATTTTGCAAGGTTTGATGATCTTCGCCGTTGGGTGGGTGAATTTTGGTGTGATTGCGGTGGTTTAACGCTTTGGGGAATTGGGTGCGGGCTTCTGTACGGGTCAATCCGCTGAGTGCGCCTAAGTCTCGTTCACGCCAGACGGGGTTGATGATGGGCTTGATGCCGATGGTGTTGCCGATGGTAACGGCCGTTTTCAAACTGCGTTGTAAATCGCTTGTGTAAATTGCTTGAATTGGCCACGTTGCCAGCCGTTTTGCCAATGCTTGCGCCTGCTGCTCTCCTGTTTTGTTCAGCGGAATGTCCTCATGCCCTTGCATGCGCCCTTCCAAATTCCAATCCGTTTGCCCGTGCCGAATGAGTAGAATGGTAGTTGTCATCAAAATTCTCTTCTTCCTTTGCCTAAACTTCAGTGCCAAGATTGTAAAATCTTGTCGTTAACTATACCAGTTTTTGAAGCAAACAACTTGTATCAATTGATTGCACTGCATACTAGGTTGTTTTCAAACTTCGACAGGGCGTGATGGAAGTTAAAAAATTATATCGGTAATAGGTTTGGTAGGGGCTAGGCAATCGGAGAAAAGGTCCTTTTGCTAGGCCAAGATTATGGCCTATTACCTCGTAGCCGTGGGCTTCAGCCCTCGGCGGAATAGTTTAGACATGATTATTTTTGGGCAAATCGAATGATCCAAGGGGAACGTGTTTGTTCGTTGAGCCAGCCGTCGATGATAGTGAAAACGGCCGTTTCCAACATCCTATCCAGCTCTTCCGGTTGCCAGAGCGAGAAATAGCGTGGCAGGTCGTGTCCATGTGATTTTTCAGTCCATAATTCGCCCTCGCCCAGTTTAACAGCCAGATACAATATCCCGTCGGGACGCAGCACTCGATGGAATTCTCGCAGCGTAGCTGGCACTTCGTTGTGTGGAATGTGCAGCAGCGACGCACTCACCCATAGACCATCGGCACAGGTGCGCAGCGGCAGGTGCCGCATGTCTACCTGGACAAAATCATAGGTGAGTTGTTGTTGGGACCGTCCGGTGTGCATCATTTGCCAGTTATAATCCATGCCGATGGCGTGTAGGTTGTGGGTGTGGAAAACGGCCGTGTCATATCCCGGCCCACATCCCACATCAAATACCAGCCCTCCAGGTCGCACCAATGATACAAACCGCTCAATTTCCGGCACAACAATGCTCCGATCCTGATTGTTTTTCAGGTACGATTCGGCGATTTGAGTATAAGTTTCCTGCGTCCTTTTATCCTTATCCATCTTTATTTTTGATATGTTTGTGAGGTTGTTTTTACCACATCTGTTCTTGCCTGATCTAAGTACCAGTTAGAAATTTCGGACAAATCAATCGTTTTGCGCAATATTTGAATATCTTTACTGGTAATTTCAGCGACGATATTGCCAGATGGATTAATGATCATCGTCGGGCACATTTGATTTTCATGTGCATTATTTGCTGCTATCACAAAACGCTGGTTTTCAGCAGCGCGGCTAACCAAATGGCTGCGCCAAACGGGTAAAGCACGGGCATCGCTCACAGCATTTGTGAGGTAGAAAAATAGCTCGGCTCCAGAGCGTGCTAACTGTTGCCATTGTTCAGGAAATCGAATTTCGCGACATAGCTGCATTCCCGCAGTAATCGTTCTGCTGCCACTGTTGATTGTAAAAACCGGCAGGTGATTACCCGATTGGAAGTGCCCACGTTCATGGGTGGCTAAATTAACTTTGTAGTAAATAAATGGGCTTGAATTATGGCTGAAATACAAGCCAGCATTAAACCATTGTCCATTTTCACGCAAGCAAGACCCAAATATCAAATGAATTTTTCGGTCAGTCACTTCTTTTTGCAAGACCAGCATGGCCTTGTCCACTGCTTGTGGCCGAATGTGTTTCAGAAAACCTGGATCGTCATCATACCCAGATAATGCGCCCTCCGGAAATAGAACAATATCATTTTTTTTTGTGTGGGCGATAATTGCAAGCATGGATTGCAGATTTTTTTCAATATCTAAACAGATCGGAAATTGTGCAACAACGATTGAAAATGATTGGGAAATATCTGACATCGAACCCCCCTTATTTATCAGAAGCCAAAATCATTCCCTAACCTGGGATTGTTCTAGCTCTAATTTGGACACGACCTGTACGAGCATTTTGCCATCAATCAGTGTCAGGGGTTTACCTTTGGCCCATTCGCGGGCGGCTTTGGAAATGTTGCCGGTGGTAACCAGGAATCCATGGGCGACTTTTTCATGGATTAGTGTGCCGTACAATTCGCGGATGACTTTGGGGCCTACGGTGTTTCGGTAGCGTTTGCATTGGACGATGGCGCGACGGCCGTTTCCATTCGTCAACTCTAAATCCACTCCCATATCGCCAGCTCGCCCGCGATGCTTGACGCGATAGCCGCGTCGCTGAAATAGTTGGGCCACATACTTTTCAAACAAAATGGGATCCATTTCATACAATTCATCGAGTGAAAGGGTGACAAGCGGTGTTTGCTGAATACGTGACCGCTGTTGCCACCAAAGTACGCCCCACAATAACGTGAGTGAAAATGCACCTGCTATCTCCATCAACTGTACCAGTTCTGTTATCAGCGAAGGCAGTTGTGAAATCCACACCGGTTGTAATATCCAGCGGTAGAGGAACCAGGTGAGGGTAACGGCCGTTAGCCCCCCCATCACCCTCAATCCAGATGTTGACATTGGACGACGCTGCAATTGGGGTCGGGCTTGTAAACGATGATTGAATAACCAGCTAAATCTTTGTTCCAGCAAACTCATAACGTGATTGTAATCGGCATTTGGGTGAACAGGCAATAGCAATTCAAATGGTTTGTTTGCAGATTTGCAAAGTGCAAAACGGCCGTGGCTATTACTATTGCTTATGCATACCCATTAGGTTTGCTAATATAGGGTGATTTGGTGACAACTTCCCGGAGGTTACATTAAGGAACGACTTGATTTTGGGCAGCTTTCGGGACGTTTATCTACTAGGAGGTAATGTCAATGGACGAGAATCGTGAAAATGTCCCGCACCC
>QQUD01000497.1 GCA_008501785.1 Chloroflexota bacterium | reverse complement strand
CACGATGGCGCTTTTGTTTGGGCAGGTAATCAAACTACTGCTTACACATCTTCGGCTGAAAATCAATTTGCTATTCACGCTTCCGGCGGCGTAACATTGGCAGTAAATGCCGGACCGGATAAAGTAGTGCAGGTAGGGGAACGATACCGAGACAATGCGCTCATCGCTTGGGGACGGGTAGGGGCAGATGCTGTTTTGAGCCATCATTTTGGCATTGTTGAAGTTAACCAGTCAGTAACTGGCCGATATGATATTACGCTGGACGCTGTGACCGATGGGGTTGTTGGCGCCGCCTTAATCCCTATGGCTATTGCCGAAATTGATAGCCAACCTATTGGCGCGAGCGGGATGCGTATCGTTTCTATCAATCAAACAGGTTCGCAAACCTTCACTGTGTATATCAACAATGGCAATTTCAATCCGGTCAACAATGATTTTGTGTTCATGGTGACAGGACGATGAACAAGTTAAAAAGAAACGTTAAAAAGGCACGGTTCAAATCGTTTGCAATTATTATCATTGGCTTGTTGTTGTGTTTAGCCGCTGGGTTGGCATTGGCAGATGGCGGCACAATGCCATGGACATTTTTGGGTAGCGGCGGCGGCGCTTTGGAACAGTTGGGTATTCGTTTGCAAAGCAGCATGGGCCAACCGGTGGCAGGTTCAGTTAGCAATGGATTGACATTGTGCAGCGGATTTCATTGTGGATATGGCATGTTGGCTGTGGCCGAAGATTATGCAATCTATTTGCCTATTGTAATACGATAATACACCCTAAATACTTCCTCAGCCCCATCGGCAAAACAGGGGAAACAGAGTATATTCCCCACATGGAAATTCGCTCGGTGACCATTTTTATGACCCTGATTTACCTTGAATTAGCTACTCGAATTTACGCCGCAAGCCGCACTGTCTGCACCAAATAAGCAAAGCAGTGCGGCTGTCTATGACTCCTTTTCCCGGTTGGTAGGATGAGGCCGCCACAACAACTGGCTTTTTTGAATTTATCTTATTTCTAACAAAATTTGCGGCTTGTAGGGGTGGGGAGATATGTTGTATTGCTCCTGGCCAAAGCTTGGTCACGCCATCTTGCCCTTATGGCAGTGCGTGAAACCAGTGCAGTAATATTTACCGCTGCAACAGCAAATTAACCACACCCATATTCACTTTCAGCTTGTCGGTGAGGTCTTCCAGCACGCCCATGTTTTCTGTTACGTCAGTTAACGAGCCATCTGTTTCGATGATGTGAACTTGCTTGAAACCCATGCCGATCACTTCGGCCAATGCTTCAACCGGGTTGTGTCCAAACCCTTCTAGTGCCTGAGGATTGTATTCCATCACCAGCGCCATGCTGCGCGAACGGGCAATGGTGCGCTTCATGCCGCGCAGTGCGCCAATCTCGGCCCCTTCAATGTCCATTTTCACCACATCAACCTGGGTGATGCCCATCGTTTCCAGACAATCATCAACCGGTTTGGTCTCGACGGTGAACGTTTTGTCGGGGAAATCTTCTGAAATGCGAGGGGCGATGTCCGAGTCCGACACCTGCGATTTTAGCAAATCCTTCATCCCTTCATCAAACTGCAATGAGCCGCTGGCCGACATGATTAGGTAGTCGTGTAATTCGGCCGTGCCGGGATGTTCGGCCAGTGCAAGCTGTTGCAAGGTTACATTATCAAAACGGCCGACGTTGTGTTTTAACACGGCAAAGGTGCGGGGGTGGGGTTCGAATGAGAGAATACGGCCGTTTTCCCCCACTTTAGACGCATATCGACGCGTGTAATATCCAACATGTGCTCCAATATCCAACACAGTCATGCCCGGTTGAATCAGCCGGTCCAACGTCGCCATCGTTTCTGTTTCATGACGGTTGGTTAACAGCTCCAGCCGAAACCAAAACGGATCCTCAGCAATTGTTTTAAACTGTTTGATCGTTTCCAACACAGGAATGATCAGATGGGTCATAACCCAGTGCGTCGCGACATGTGCTGGATAAAATCGCTTCACGGTTTTGCGGTATAGTTTTAAGCTAAAATCAGAAATACTCATAAAAGATTAGTTGTTTGTGTCCGTTAATTTTGCAAATTTAAAGAAGTCTTTCTGTAACCACATTGGATAGCTACGGATTAACCACTTGACTTTGTTAACGAACTCTCCCTGTATTAGTTCACGACGCTTGCCAGCCTGCATTTCTCCCCAACTCGGGCCGACAGCCTTTACCCCATATTCCATTGGATATTCCAAATAACTTAAAAAGTTGCGGGTTTGATGTTCAAAAATCTCAATTTCTCGGGGCGTTAATTCTGTTTTCCAACGATCAGGAACTTTTTTATTTGGTTTACTGCCTACAAAGCGATGCTGGCGAATCGTGTAACGTGGCGGGCGAAAACCTTTAGCCTCTTTCATATCTGGTTCATATGGAATTTCGAGAAAGCGACAAATGGATTGCAATGTTGTTTCAGGTTCGGCAACCAAGGCTTCATATCGAACACGCATAATACGATCTGATGGTAAACACGATTCGGCCGCTAACCCAAAGGAAACCATCCGCATCCACCACCGTGCGGCTTTCACAATTGAATTCGGTCCCCAGTCCAACGGAATAATCGAAGCTGCTACAGCTCTGCCGTCTCGCACCAAATGTATGAACTTTGCATCTGGATACAGGTCCATCAAAGTTGTGGCATAACTGATATTTTCGGGTGTGTGGTCAACCCAAATATGCGAATCAGTTTTCCCCTCATGCTGGGCATATTGGGAGACAAGCCAATTCAGCATATCTCCATACCCATCATCACTGGCTTCATTCTCAATATTTTCAATATCAAGTGGCAGCTCCCAAATATGAAAACGCCAATGTTTGGCCGTAAATGCCATCATATCTTTTAAATTGATATGATTAACGTCACTGACCATTTTGCGTAAAATGGCAACTTTAAAATGTGATTCGGGAGAACAAACGCAAGCACTGTTAGCGCCAAGCATCGAACCTAGCAATGTGGTTCCGCTGCGACTACATCCGCCAATAAAAACCTGATTTGAAATTTGATTAATAGCCAACTTTGTTACCGATCCTGATTTGCATATGATGCAATTCTACCCAAATCATGTTGGATTGACTTGTAAAAATGCCAGATTTAGCGAATTCGTAGTGGAATCATGGGGTTATGTATTTAAAAGGATTGTCTGCATTTGCCAAAAATGGCAGATCAACATCCCGCTCTGATAATGTGGGGTCATCGACGGGCCACTCCACGTTAATGGTGGGGTCGTTCCAAATAATGCCGGTTTCACATTCGGCAGAATAGGGTGCTGTGACTTTGTAGGCTATTGCAGCAGTTTCACTCATTACGCAAAATCCGTGTGCAAACCCTGGAGGAACGTAGAGCATCCGGTGATTTTCTTCAGATAGCACTTCGCCAACCCATTGTCCGTAGGTTGGTGACCCATGCCGGATGTCTACGGCGACGTCGAATAGGGTGCCGCGAACGGCCGTTACCAACTTCCCCTGCGCAAATGGCGGCTTCTGATAATGCAACCCCCGCAGCACACCATAAGAAGAAAAAGAAAAATTATCCTGCACAAAAGGAAGCGGCATACCATTTTCCATAAAGTCAGATTGTTTATAAGTTTCCTTAAAATAGCCGCGTTTGTCACCAAACGCTTTGGCCTCGATTAAAATAACTTCAGGAATGCTTAACGGTGTAAATTCAAATGGCATTTTATTTCCTCCAATGATTGCTAACAATTAATTTTTGATGGGTGGCACTGTTCCAGAGTTTCGATAAGGAAGCACCTTGTCTTCTGCTAAAACTATACCACTCTTGTGTCGCCAAACCTTTTGCGCAGCATTTTCATAAACCCATCCTGCCAGACTCATCTTGTTTAACCATACACGATGCGTCGTGTTTGCATCAGAAAGTATCGGTGTTTGCAAATGTGTCAACACCTCATGCCCACGATAATTTGCCGGAAGCGGTGTTGGATTCACGTTAAAATCATGATTTACGATTGGGTTGAACCTGTTTATCATTGCCGATTCGGCCATATCCATATCAAAATGTTCCCATGCCTGCATCGGAAGTAAACTCTTCTGCTGCACAAAAGGCCGACAATCGGCCATCGTGTAAAAATCGACAGACCAGTTTAAGGAAGATGGCTGGTTAAGCGTGACAATCCTGCCTAACTTACTTGGCTTTTGCATATGTTCTTGAAAGCGGGTAATCACATCTCTTTTAGATTGACCAATATAAAAAACAAGCTGATCATCACGAATCAGGTAGATGACATGGCCAAGTGTAGAATCCACTTCCTGGTTAAGAATAGCTGCAATCGTAAATGTTTTCATTAAACAAAATAGAACCCGCCTCTACTAAGTGAGACGGGTTAATTTGCCGAATAGTATAAACGAAATGGAGAGGGGTGCAAAACACTAACGATCAGAATCAGAGCATAACAGATACCAGTTTGCGCATACCCTGCTCTTTGAGCCACAAACGCGTTCGTGACCGTTCATTCGCGTGGGGTATACGAGCAATGGGAACACGTGCCAGCGAAATATCTTTGTTATGCGTAGAACCGTGAATTTCATTAATGACTGGCATTAAACGGCGTGTTTCTAATCCAAGGCTATCTGCCTTTTCTAAAAATGTGTTATGCAATTTGTTGGCAACCGGCTGCCCTGATGTAATGACAAAAACAATATTTGATTGCTGCATAGCTAACTTTGTCAAAGGAGTCAGGGTTGAACCAAGATCAAGAATGACTTGAAATCCTTCTTCGGTCAAATTATCTAAAATGTGTTGCAGGTTTTGGGTATGACCATTGATGTCTGGTGACAACAAATCGCCCGAAGCTGGAATGACAAGCAGTTCAGCTCTATGTTGTTGGGCATGTTGTTTGATTACAGATGTCGTGATTAAATCTTCACGCATTTGTAGTAATTTGCCAATATGATTATGTGTATAAAGACTAAGCATCGGTGCAATACCACCGAGCGGTAAGTCTAAATCAATCAAAACAACTGGCTTGTCTTCCTGAATGGTCATAGATTCGGCCAGTTGAATAGAAAGTGTAGTCGTGCCGACACCACCCTTGGGACTATACAGAGAGACAATTTGACCTTTGTTTTGGTTAAGTACCCCTGTTTGGTTACGATGAGAGCGCCGTAAAATGGCTGAAATATGTGCGAGGAGTTCATCCGCTTGAAAGGGTTTGGTTAAATAATCATCTGCACCCAATGCATAGGCACGAGATTTGTACTCTTTCGTTTCGAGTGCAGTTAGAAAAATGATGGGAATGCTTGTCGTTTCAGGTTCACTGCGAACTTGTGCGCAAACCTCAAATCCATCCATTCCTGGCATCATGGCATCAAGTACAATGATGTCTGGCTGATGCAATTGTGCTGCTTTAATTCCACTGGGGCCATCTTTTGCGAGGATAACATCAAACCCCTGCCGTCGAAGTTGATGTTCGATGAGATAACGCATGGGGAACTCATCATCAATGATTAAAATTTTTCCCTGTTTCATACTCAAATCCATTACTTTTATATTCCAATACGGTTTCTAAACTTAAAATCCAATACATTATTGCGAGGCGATTTTTCACTCTTTACGGGGGATTATGAGCATTGGTATGCAGTTGGCTTCGGTGTAAAAATTGCGTTTAAATCGCCATTTTGGGTTGTGAGTGTGCCAAAAGTAGATTATATTTTCTATTACTATGTATTAAAAATGTTACAAGAAAGCTTACAGTGTATTGGTAGTTTTGTTGTAAGGGTATCCGTAATACGAAATTGGTATGCTTTGAAAGTAGAGAGATAACTATCGAGGGTTAGCCAATCACCGTATAGAAATAAAATCGGTATTTTTAGCAGGCCAGGAAGGAGTAATAAGTTGAGCAGGTCAATTTTACTTGTCGATGATGAACCACAAACTCGCGACCTTTTACGCTTAATGCTGAAGCGGGATGGCTATGAAGTATTTGAAGCTGAAGATGGCTACGACGCATTGGAAAAAGTAAAAGCCATTGTGCCAGACATGGTCTTGCTTGATGTGATGATGCCAGATATCGACGGTCTTACGGTGTGCAGGCGAATTCGGAAAGATGAGATGCTGGCAGAAATGCCGGTTTTGATGTTGAGTGCACGAACACACTTGGAAGCCGTTGAAATGGGCATTATGGCTGGAGCAACCCGATATTTGACCAAGCCAATTGGTCGCAAAGAATTACTCCAGCATATCCGTGAAGTTTTTGATGGTATCCCTTCGCCAGAAGTGCAAATGATTCGTGAACAGCTTATGGTGCGCGGAATTATTGAGTAATTTGTTTTCGTGCCGTCTCGAGTTGTGATGCGAGTGCAGCTTGAGATGTCCCCCCAGGAATTGAACGATTTTCTAGTGATGATTTAAAAGAAAATACAGATTGCACATCAGTATCAAATGTCGAGCTGATTGCTTGTAAATCTGCTAACGAAATATCCGTCAAGCGGATTTTTTTGTTTTCGGCAAGCTGGACAACTTGCCCGACGATGCCGTGTGCTTGGCGGAAGGGGGTGCCTCGTTTGACGAGGTAGTCTGCCAGATCGGTTGCTAACAGATTGGGTTCGAGCTGTGCTGACATGCGGCTTGGATTGAGACGCAGGGTTTCGATGAGTCCGGTCATAACAGGCACCGTCAATCTTAATGTGTCGAATGCATCAAAGACAGGTTCTTTATCTTCTTGTAAGTCTTTGTCGTAGGTTGAGGGGAGACCTTTGAGGGTAGTGAGGAGTCCCATCAGGTTGCCGAGTAAACGGCCGCTTTTACCCCGCGTCAGTTCCAAAGTATCCGGATTTTTCTTTTGCGGCATCAGACTAGAGCCGGTGCTGTATCCATCGTCGATGGTGACAAAGCCAAACTCGCTGCTGCTGAACAAGATAAGTTGTTCGGAAATGCGGCTGAGGTGTAGGCCAATCATGGTGGCTGCATAGAGAAAATCAGCAACAAAGTCGCGGTCTGAAACGGCATCCAGACTGTTTGGGGTGATGGCGTGGAAGCCGAGTTCTTTTGCCAAAAAATGTCGGTCGATAGGGAAGGCGGTTCCGGCTAAGGCTCCGGCCCCGAGGGGGAGAACGGCCGTTTCCTCCCAAACACTTGCTAACCGCTTCTGATCTCTTACCAGCGGCCAAAAATGGGACAACGCCCAATGTCCCCAAGTAATTGGCTGGGCATGTTGCAAATGCGTATACCCTGGCATTGGTGTATTCAAATCTGCGGCTGCGCTGTCAATTAGCGCTTGTTGCAAATCTGTGATGTGCTGCTGAATGTCTTGTATGGCTTGCATCACCCAGAGGCGAAAATCTGTGGCAACCTGATCGTTGCGACTGCGACCCGTGTGCAGTTTGCCGCCCACCGGTCCCACAATTTCAGTGAGACGGCGCTCAACGGCCGTATGAATATCCTCATCATTCACTGCAAATTCAAATGTTTCATTTTCAAATTCACCACGAACTGTTTCTAACCCATTGATGATGGTTTCGGCTTCTTCCTCTGTCAAAATGCCTGCACCAACCAACCCTTTTGCCCAGGTAATGCTGCCAGTGATGTCCTGGTTGAACAGGCGCACGTCAAATTGAATGCTTGCATTAAATTGATGGACAAGTGAATCAGTTTGTTTGGCGAACCGGCCGCCCCAAAGTTTACTCATGTTGCTATTCCTTAAACTCAATGTGGCACAGTCGAAGACTGTCCGCAGCCCGACAAGGTTTGCTATGTTTTGAAAAAACCATACCAAATTCCGACGCCAAGCATGATAAGACCAGCAATCGCGTATATAATGATTGTGTTTCGATCACCAATCACATTCCTGGCGCGTAAAATGCGTCCTCGATTCCAGAAAAAATCAAATTTAATCGTAACCCCTGCTAAAGTGTAAATTCCCGCTGCGATGAGCACAACATCTATCGGTTGCATTTTTTCCCCTTTAATCGTCGGTAGGACGAAGAGGCATCCTTGCATCCTTGCACCTTTGCCCCTTGCTTTCCTACGTCCGATAATCTGCATTAATTGTCACATAATCGTGTGATAAATCACTGGTCCAGACGGTGTCTGAACCGGGGCCACTGCCTAAGTCTAGCTGGATTTTGAAAGCAGCTTGCGCAAATATGTGCGCTGCATCCTCTTCCAAATAGTCTGTTGGCGTACCCTGTGATACCAATTCTAATTCTGTTGCAGATTCTATACCAATTAGGAGGGAAGCTTTGTATTGATCAAAGGGAATGCCTGCCCGCCCCGCAGCGGCGAAGATACGACCCCAGTTGGGGTCGCTGCCAGCAAATGCAGTTTTTACGAGTGGGGAGGTAGCGATCACGTTAGCAATGGTGTGTGCATCTTCGTTTGTGGCTGTGCCGCAGACGTGAATTTCTACAAATTTGGTTGCGCCTTCACCATCACGCACAATCATGTGAGCCAATGATTTGCAAAGGGTGTTGAGTGCTGTCTGGAACTGCTGCTGATCTTTATCGCCCGTGACGGCAATGCCGTTGGCTCCGTTTGCCAGCAGGAACACGGTGTCGTTGGTGCTGGTGTCACCGTCGATTGTGATGCGGTTGAAGCTTTGGTTAACGGCCGTTACCAACATCCCCTCCAACACCTCCGGCGCAATCTCCGCATCCGTCGTAACCACACCCAACATCGTTGCCATGTTGGGATGAATCATGCCCGACCCTTTCGCCATACCGCCAAGCATGACTGTGCCACCGGATAGCTGCACTTGAATGGCTTGCTGTTTGGGATATGTGTCGGTGGTCATGATAGCCTGGGCCGCCAAACGGCCGTTTTTCCCCGACATTTGCTCCACAGCAGCCGTAATTCCTGTTGCCATCCGGTCCATTGGTATGTGCATGCCAATCACACCCGTGCTCAACACCAGAATTTGCTCAGGCTTACAGCCCAAAGCAGTTGCACTCAACTGCTGCATTTGCTGAGCATTGTCTAAACCTGGCGCACCGGTACAGGCATTCGCAATGCCTGCATTGGCGATGATTCCCCGAATTGTTGCGCTGTTTTTTGCTAACGCATTGCGGCTGACTATGACAGGTGCGGCGACGACTTGATTTTTGGTGAAAACGGCCGTTCCGCTACAATCCACCTCGCTGTAAACCACCGTCAAATCCAGCCGATCTTTATATTTGATTTGTGCCGCCACTGCACCAGCCTGAAAGCCTTTTGGTGAGGTGATGGAACCATTTTTGTTTATTTGCATGAGGTTTTCCCATACGGTAATTGGTAATTGGTGATCGGTAATCAGTAATGCTTGACTGACTACCGATTACCGATTACCGTTAACCGTCCTAGTCTCGCTTAAATTTCGAATAATCTGGCGCTGCATATCTCGTCTTGCCGCCATCAGAAACTTCCATCATTGCCTTTACCTTCATTTGCAGGCCAAACAGCGTGATGAAGCCAACCGCATCTGATTGATCGTAGACATCTTCTTGGCCAAAGGTAGCGAAATCTTCACGATACAGGCTGTTGTCGCTGGCGCGGCCAATAGTCATTGCATTCCCTTTGTAGAGCTTAATTTTGACCCAGCCAGTGACAGATTCTTGCGTTTTGTCAATGAACGCCTGCATTGCTTCGCGTAGCGAGTGATACCATTTTCCGAAATAAACCAGTTCTGCGTAACGAACGGCGAGCTGCTCTTTGTAATGAACAGTGTCCCGGTCTAAACAAAGAGATTCCAGTTCACGATGGGCCGCATACAAAATTGTGCCACCAGGAGTCTCATAAACGCCATGGGATTTCATGCCAACCAGCCGATTTTCAACCAGATCGACACGCCCAACGCCATGTTTTGCGCCTAGCTCATTCAATTTTTCGATGAGTGTGGCTGGCGGCAGCTGTACATCGTTTACAGCAACCGGTACACCTTGCACAAAGTCAATTTTGACAATTTCTGACTCGTCGGGTGCATTTTCGGGCGAAGTAGTCCATTGGTACATCTCTTCTTCTGGCTCGTTGGCTGGGTCTTCCAAAATGCCGCCTTCATGGGAGATGTGCCACAAATTTGCGTCACGGCTATAAATTGACTTTTCGGTGTGGACGACGGGGACATTATGTTTTTTGGCGTAAGCTAGCGCATCTTCACGGGACCGAATTTCCCATTCGCGCCAGGGTGCAATCACTTGCAGGGTGGGGTTGAGTGCTTTGTAGGTCAGCTCAAACCGCACTTGATCATTACCTTTGCCGGTGGCGCCATGAGCCACGGCATCAGCACCTTCGGCTTCGGCGATGGCAACTTGCCATTTGGCAATCAGTGGCCGTGCAATGGATGTGCCCAGCAAATATTGCCGCTCATAAATGGCACCAGATTGGACCATGGGGAATAAAAAATCTTTGGCAAACTCGTGCCGCAGGTCTTCTACATACACCTTGCTGGCCCCGCTGGCGAGTGCTTTTTCACGGAGGCCATCAAGCTCAACATCACCCTGGCCAAGATCGGCACAGAAACAGATGACTTCACAGCCATAGTTTTCGCGCAGCCACGGTACGATGACGGATGTGTCGAGTCCACCTGAATAGGCGAGTACTGCTTTTTTTGCTTTTGCTTTTGACATGATTACTTCTCCTTCAACTGTTGGTTGAATATTTATGGATTTTTCTTGAATGGATTGACTTGAACTGGTTGTGTTTACGGTGGGTAGGGGGATGGAATGGGTGACGGCGTTGAGTTGCAGCATAACGGCCGTTTCGTCACAATTATCAATCAACGGGCAAACCGAGCAGTCCCGCCACACCTTCTCTGGAAACCGCTCTTTACTCGTGGTGACGAACCCGGCTTTTTGAAAAAATGGAACAACTCTCGTCAGGGCAAACACGGTTGGTACGCCTTCTCGTTTAGCTTTTGCCACAATCGCCTTCATGATCGTCCGGCCCCAACCCTGGCCTTTTACTTTGTCTGCTACGGCCAGAGACCGGACTTCGGCCAGATTTTGTGTGTAAAAGTAAAGGGAGACACAGGCGACAATATCACCATCTGCATCTCGTCCCACCAGCCAATCTGGCAGTGATTCTGCGATAGATGCAGCGGTGCGGGGCAGCAAATCGCCGCGTCGAACATGTTCGTTAACGAGCGCTAAGATGCCAGGAATGTCGGTGGGTCTTGCGTGTCTGATATTCATAAATTTAGTTGTCTGGGATGAGGCGCTTGCCAAAGCTGACGACATCATCTTGCGTGTAGCCAATGCTTTCATAAAATTCGATAACCTCTGTATTTGAGGTGCGTACTTGCAAATTGATTTTGGGGCAGCCCTGGGCCAATAATTTTTCTTCAACGGCGTCCATCATGAAACGGCCGTATCCACCTCGCCTAAAATCTGGATCAACTGCCAGGTAGTTAATCCAACCC
>QQUD01000212.1 GCA_008501785.1 Chloroflexota bacterium | reverse complement strand
GACTGATAAAAGCCTTTTTCGTCTGGGTTTGGACTGGTTGAAACATGTCTTAACCCATGGATTAGAGTTTATTGTTGCCTTTCACCTATTTGCACAACCTACACAAACTTAGGTGTCCGGTAGAGAAAATAGCAAATATGGTTTCACATTAAACAGTGGCCCAGCAACCCCATTGATCAATAAGGTCAACGTTGTTTCAATGTTACCTTGTACTTCAAATTTTTTACTTGTTATTTGGGGAGGAATGGTGCTGAAGGAATTAGAGAAGTTGCTTATTGAATGCCAACCCAGATCATCATATGTCAAGCCACCCTGCACCGTTAATTGTTGCGTCACACCAGCCGATATATTTGCTTGAATGCTGCCATCAACGCCTACAGAGATTATGAGCTGCGGTATTACAACAATCCCCGGAATCCCAACGGGAATAGGCGCAAACGTGTGTTGACCAATCGGAATTTCTACATTGACA
Organism: Chloroflexota bacterium; assembly: GCA_008501785.1. Next base: position 10,920 of record QQUD01000212.1, on the reverse strand, counting down.
TTTGGAAGCGTCACATTTTCAGATTGGATGACCAGTTCGGCAGTTTCTGTTATGCCAACTAAAAATGTGAGTGACTCTAACGTGTAGCTATCAATATCTAGATCAAACTCATACTCAATCTCAAGTTCGATAAATCCATTGGCTCTGATTTGGTCAGAACTTGTTTCTGCATTTCCATCAGCATCGTAAAGCACAACATCTGTAAGCATATAGGAAAATAACTCACCCTGAGATTGCGATAGGGAAATGCCTGCAAGTTGGGAAGTTTGTTGGATATTGTTGGGGGTAAGCGATTGGTGAATCGAAATGTGAGCTGACTCAATCGCCTCTTCCAATGTTGCCTGCACAGTTTCTAATATGATTTGCTCATTATTTAGGGTAATTGAAGTAACTTTGCGTAGAAATCCATAAGGCGCAAGCGTGGCTTTTTCGCTAACAATCACATCACCTACCGAAATGGATTCTAATTCTACGGTTGTCTCTGAAAATGTATAAACATTTCCGTCTGTTGAGATTGACGTGAGATGTTGAGTTGTCTCTTTGGATAATACCTTAGTGGTTTCAGGAATAACGGGAAGTGAACCCATGCCCGCATCATTTACAGGTTGTATCCGGTTATCCGCTTGTGACAATGATGATTGTTGACCTTCTTTTGCTTGTACAGTTATAGCAACCAGATTGGTCAAAAAGAATAGGCATGAGCCGATAACAGCGATTACAATAGACAGTCTTGATTTTTTCATTTTTTCTCCTATGGAAACCGAATTGGCAATTTGTTACGCAATTTACCAGGTCGCGCTTAAGTTTTTATAAATCATTCCTTTGCGAATCCTTACCCGATTGCGAATCTGTTTTTACGACAAAAACGAGATATTATTCTTTTTGCCCATTGATGACGAGAGGGAGGAAAATGAAATTATCATCCCCGGTCGGCGGGACATTGAGAACAAAGACATAGGCTGCCCCGGCAGAGTCGGCCGAATTGTCACTCTCATCCCCATTGACCCCTGTGGTATGACTGTCCTCCAAAGATGCCCCAGCTATTATCGTATCGTCAGAAATAGACACGGAACTGCCACCAAAGGTATCATGTGCATCGGTATTGGATGCTTTGAGGTACGTTTCCTGGTTCCAGATACCCTTGCTGCGTACAAAGACATAAGCTGCTCCGGCAGCGTTGGCTGAATTGTCACTTTCATCCCCATTGCTCCCTGTAGCATTGCTGTCCTCCAAATATGCTCCAACCACCACCGTGTCATCAGAAATACCCACAGAACCCCCGAAATAGTCCCCTGTATCAGTATTGGATGCTTTGAGGTACGCTTCCTGGTTCCAGATACCCCCATTTCGAACAAAGACATAAGCCGCTCCGGAATAGCTGGACATATTGTCGTTCTCATCCCCATTAATTCCCATCGTACTGCTTTCTTCATTATTCGCTCCAACGACAATCGTATCACTAGAGATAGACACGGAGATGCCGAAATTGTCTCCTGCATCAGTATTGGACGCTTTGAGATACGCTTCCTGGCTCCAGACACTCCCATTTCGAACAAAAACATAAGCTGCTCCGGCATTTAGAGAATTATTGCTCTCATCCCCATTGATCCCTGTAGCGCTGCTGTCTTCAAAATGTGTCCCAACCACCACCGTGTTACCAGAGATATCCACAGAAGAACCGAAGTGGTCATCTGCATCGGTGTTTGAGGCTTTGAGGTACGCTTCCTGGCTCCAGAAATTCTCATTTCGAACAAAGATATAAGCCGCCCCGGCAGTTGCAGCAAAATTATCACTTCCATCCCCATTGACCCCTGTGGCACTACTATCTTCCTGAGGTGCCCCAACCACCACTGTATCACCAGAGATACCCACAGAATAGCCAAAGTAATCATGAAAACCAGTATTGGACGCTTTGAGATACGCTTCCTGGCTCCAGACACTCCCATTGCGTATAAAAACATAAGCTGCTCCTGCACTATCGACTGAATTATTACTCTCATCCCCATTGACCCCCGTGGCGTTGCTGTCTTCCCAAATTGCTCCGACCACCACCGTATCGCCAGAGATGTCCACAGACCTACCGAAGCGGTCATCTGCATCAGTGTTTGGCGCTTTAAGGTACGCTTCCTGGGTCCAGATACCTCCACTGCGCACAAAGACATAAGCCGCTCCGGCATTTCCAGCAGAATTATCACTCTCATCACCATTAATCCCCGTAGCACCGCTCTCTTCATAATATGCTCCAACCACGACCGTATCGCCAGAGATGGCTATAGAACTGCCGAAGTAGTCTCCTGCATCAGTGTTGGACGCTTTGACGTAGGCTTGTTGAATGCCGACCCAATCTGTGGTGGTTAATCCGTCCGGCAGTTGCCCTAGTTTTATCTGTTGACTATGATCCACGTTAGTTGCTGCTGGCTGCTGTTCAGCCCCTTGCAACTGTAGGGTGAAAAATAAGAAAAAAACTGTAAGGCAAAGTGTGTATGCGATAGGATGGACAATGTGCAAGGGAATGATTTTTTTAGATAACATTGCTTATTTCTCTCCTGTTACTTTGGGTTGTAGAAATGGATAATCCATGCCTCAATGATTGTTGTCATTTGATACGATGGGCTAAACAGTGTTTGATGACTAATATGCACCAATGAAAGGCATATATCTGTTTTTATTTTGCGGATCGTCAGATAGAATAAGAATGGGTCGGGTGTGTTTCACGACCTGGTACGTTTTACGACCTTTGCAGAAATGCAGGTAGGCAAACCCTTGTACGGCCGTCACCAACATGCAGTTAACCTCTAGACTCTGTTTGGCAAAACAGAACAGAATCATCAAACGCACTCGTTTATGAAGATAGCATAATGCAAAGATGGTGGCTTTTGTGGTGGCATTTTGCCACCAATTGGAGATGAATTGTGACTGATACCCCCTCTTTTGCAGAGGTATTGAACCAGTTTTTACATAACAAGCGGCTGAGTGTGCGCAATGTCGCAGATCTTTCGCAGGTGCCGCGCCGCACAATAGAAAATTGGACAAGTGGGGGAGTTGTGCGCCCGCGTGATTGGCAGGGTATTGTCAAAGTGGCACAGGCGTTGAATTTGACCTCACTGGAAGTAAATCAACTATTGCAAGCCGCTGGACATTTGTCATTGAAGGTGCTGCTGATGCAGGTAGAAGATTCTGATGAGGTGGCGCTGTTATCGCCTTGGAATAAACAGATAGAAACAGCCGAATTGTCTGACCGATTATCAAAAGTGGAACAGCGATTGCATCAGCTATCTCAACCGGATAGTAAGGTTAGCGCGGATGATGTTAACGGCCGTCTCCCCCCACCAGGCAGCATTCCCACCGGATCTTATCTTCCATTACCACCAAACCCGTTGTTCATTGGACGGGAAGAAGCAGTACAGTTTTTGGCCGATGCATTGGATATGACGCAAGAGAAACGCGGCGGCCAAATCGCTGCCGTGACGGGCATGGGGGGGCTGGGGAAAACACAATTAGCCGTAGAGGTTGCGCATCAATACGGCCGTTATTTTCATGGTGGTGTTTTTTGGCTCAACTTTACAGAGGCAGATACCATTTCGCGGCAAGTTGCCAACTGCGGCGGAATTGAAGGGATGGCGTTGTCTCCTGATTTTGCTGATAACTCTCTTGAAGAACAAGTCAGCCTGGTACAAAATGCGTGGCGTGAACCAACACCACGCTTGCTTATTTTTGACAATTGTGAAGATGAACAATTACTCGCCCAATGGCGACCTACTTATGGTGGCTGTCGCATTTTAATCACCAGTCGCCGTAGCGTATGGGAGCCGACATTGGGCGTGTCCCAATTGACATTACCTGTTTTGCAGCGTACTCATAGTGTGCATCTCTTGCGTCAATTTCGGGCAGATTTCACAGTTGCAGAAGCAGATTTAATTGCTGCTGAAGTGGGTGACTTACCTTTAGCTTTGAGGGTTGCGGGTAGCTATTTGCAAAGGCATCGCCATGAGATGTCGGTTGCAGAGTATGTCGCAGAATTGCGTAAATGGCCGGGAGAAACGATATTAGACCACCCTTCTTTGCGTGGCCTGGGGGTTAGCGTCTCCCCCACAGGTCACGATCTTCACGTCGCACGTACGTTTGCTATTAGTTATGCGCGATTAAATCCCGATGAGTCCGGAGACGCGTTGGCAATAAAGTTGCTAACTCACATGGCCTGTTTTGTGCCTACACAACCGATTCCCCGTTTGTTATTGCGGGAATCGCTTGCTGCTGAATCAGTCGATGCACTCTTATTCAGCGATGCAATGCATCAACTTCATCAAATTGGTTTGGTACATCCAGCATTAGATGGAGACGTGCAGATTCATAGCTTGATTGCACAATATGCCCAGAGTGTGGGGGATTTGGATGGGGCGGAAACGGCCGTGTCAGAATCATTGGCTAAACAAACCCGGGAATTGCTTCATGTTGAGGATTTTTCGGCCTTACGCCGCTATCAAATCCATTTGCGGGTCTTGACAGATAGAGTGCTCAATCGAGAAGATGTGACTGCAGCCAGATTGGCAGATTGCTATGCATGGTATTTAGATTTGATTGGAGAATATCGTCGTGCCGAATCTTATCATTTACGGGCTTTGGCTATTCGGCGTCATCTTTTAGGGGATAGCCATGATGAAACGGGTGCTAGTTGGAATAATTTGGGCATGGTCTATTTGGGGTTAGGGGAAGTTGACAAAGCGTTGACGCATGTTGAACGCGGATTACAGGTGCGACAAGCAGCTTTAGGTGAAACAGATAAGGTTGTCGCCGAAAGTTTAACCAATATGGGGCTTGTTTATCAGGATAAAGGCGCGAATGCTCAGGCGCGTGCTTACTATGAACAGGCTATTGCTATCTGGGAATCTGATCCGCAAACAAAAGCAGTTGATTTAGCCAGCGGACTTAGTAATTTAGGTTATTTCCTCTTTACCCTGGGTAATTATGAAGAGGCCTATCTTTATCAACAAAGAGCTTTGAATTTGCGCCAGCAAGTGTTGTCAACCAATCATTCCGATCTTGGCTTGAGTTTTAATAATTTAGGCGCATTACTGTATCGCATGGGAGATACACCGCAGGCAATTGCCTACCTGAAGCAGGCATTATCCATATGGGAGCATGTTTGCGGTTCTGAACATCCTAATACTGGGCATGTGCTGAATAATATTGGTAAACTTTTGACAGACATAAATGAGCTGGATGATGCTTTGCCGTATTTATCTCGTTCAATGGCTATTCGACAACAGTTAAAAGCACCTGTTTTTATTGCCCAAAGTTTTAACAATATGGGAGCATGGCATCAAAAAATGGCACAGTGGCAGCAGGCAAGGCATAACTATGAACAGGCGCTGGCAATCCGAAAAGAGGATTTAGGTGACGCTCATCCTGAGACGATAGCTGTCTCACAATCTTTGTCAGAAGTGATTGTATCTATGAGTGATCAGAAATCATCCCCGTGATAAACGCCTTGCTCCAAACCAAACTTTATATGCCGCCACTTCAGCCTAATCTTGTCCCTCGTCCACACCTTATTGAAAAGCTGAATGCAGGGTGAACTGGCAAACTCACCTTTATCTCTGCTCCAGCTGGATTTGGTAAAATGAGTGAAACTTATGAAACGATTATCTGAAAAAACGCTTTGGGAAGGTTCCTCGTGGCGGTTTCGAGTAGAAACATTAGCATTGTCGGATGGAAACAAAATGGAACGCGGTAAAATTGTGCATCCTGGGGCAGTGGTATTGGTGCCGATGCTGCACATTGAGAAAACACCTCATATTGCCATGATTCGCCAATTTCGGCATGTGCTCAACGAAACGATTTTTGAACTGCCTGCGGGCACACGCGGTTGGGATGAAGATTGGCACGTTTGTGCCCAGCGTGAATTGCAGGAAGAGACCGGCTATCGGGCTGCATCCTTTACCAAGTTGGGTGATATTTGGCCTTCGCCTGGGGTTTCTGATGAGTTGATGAAACTATATTTGGCAACGGGTTTGCAGCCAGACCCGCTACCAGCAGATGTAGATGAGGAGATTGAAGTGGTGCCGATGCCGCTTGTAGACTGTATTGAAATGGTGCAAAACGGCCGTATTCGTGACGCGAAAACGATTGTTGGGGTATGGAAAACGGCCGTTTATTTGCAACATCCACTTTAATTAGTATCTCCAATATCTGTACGAATTCTGAACAAGTGCCATTTCCCGTAAGTTTGTCTGTAAGCAGATTTGTAAGTTGCTCTTTTTATATTTGAATCCAACGTGAAATTATTGTGAACATTATCAATCATCGCAGCCAGCAATTTTACGTACTGTTAGGCATCTAGCGAATTGCTGAAATTTTATTTTCATTGGTAGTTCCAAAATGAAGTCATTTACTATTAGGAAGAAACTGCCTCATTGGACTTACCGTCTCTACATGGTTGGAGGCTCATCATCGTGACTATGGCAACATCAGAAAAACAAGAAAAACAGGTCGTTGTTATCGGAGGCGGACCGGCCGGTTTAACTGCCGCTTATCAACTCGCACAACGCGAGATACAGCCCATTGTTCTAGAAAAATTAGATAAAGTTGGCGGGATTGCCCGCACTGAAAATTATAAAGGGTACCATTTTGATATGGGCGGGCATCGCTTCTATACAAAGTCTGAAGAAGTGAATCGCTTTTGGCAAAACGTGTTAACAGATGATTTTCTGTTACGCCCCCGTTTATCTCGCATCTATTACAACAAAAAGTATTTTAACTACCCCATAAAACCTTTAAATGCATTAACCGGTCTGGGTCCCTGGGAAGGGTTCTTGATTGGCATGAGCTATTTACGCTGGCACTTATTTCCTTATCGAGAAGAAGAAACATTTGAGCAATGGGTGACAAATCGGTTTGGGAAACGGCTCTTTGAGACGTTTTTTAAAGAGTATACTGAAAAGGTATGGGGCATTTCTTGTTCAGAATTGAAGGCAGAATGGGCCGCACAGCGCATTAAAGATTTGTCGCTGAAAACGGCCGTTCTCAACATGTTCTTCAAGCCAAACAAAACCATCAAAACCTTGATAGAAGAATTCCACTACCCACGACAGGGACCGGGAATGCTGTGGACGGCCGTTAAAGACCGCATTGAATCCCGAGGTGGGCAAGTTTGTTTGAACAGCGGCGTTGTGGGTATTAACCGCGAAGGTCATCGTATCACCAGCGTCGAGATAGAACAAAATGGCGAACGACAAACCATTGCTGGAACAGAATTTGTTTCCAGTATGCCTATTACACAATTTTTAAGTTGGTTGAATCCTGCACCACCACCACAAGTACTCGAAGCTGCCCGGGCATTAAGCTACCGAGATTTTCTCACCGTTTGCCTAATCATCGACAAAAAAGAGCTGTTCCCAGATAACTGGATTTATATTCACGAACCAAATGTGAAAGTCGGCCGTATTCAAAACTTCAAAAATTGGAGTCCAGATATGGTGCCTGACCAAAATAAAACCAGCCTGGGCATGGAATATTTCTGCAACGAAGGCGACGAGTATTGGTGCATGCCCGATGCCGATCTAATTGAGTTAGGCAAACAAGAAATCGCCAAAATTGGATTAGCCACTTACGAAGATGTCGTAGAAGGTGCTGTTTTCCGAGTGGAAAAAACATATCCCGTTTACGATAGCAACTACGCCCAGCATATGGAAGTTATAAAATCTTATGTGAGTGCGTTTGATAATTTCCAAACAATTGGACGCAATGGTTTACACCGTTACAACAATCAGGATCATGCAATGCTGACCGGCATGTTAGCCGTGCGCAACATGCTTGATGGGGAACAAAATGATTTGTGGTCAGTGAACGCAGAACAGGCATATTTAGAAGAAATCGATACAGAAAGCAAAGTAAAAACAGACACAGTCATCGATGTCGTTCAAGGCGCTCTAGCCCATGTTTTCCCCAAGCTACATCCTACAGCCTTAGGATTATCAGTTGGTATTGTGGCAGGTTTTGTCCTTTTTGTGGCAACCTGGATTGCTCTGTTGCAAGGGAACAGCGATCCGCAAACCAATCTGACCTTGTTGAATCAATTTTTTCCTGGTTATGAAATAAATGTCTTGGGCAGTGTCCTTGGATTTTTCTACGGATTTTTAACAGGCTTTTTTACAGGCTGGATTTTTGCATTTTTGCGAAATGCAGCAACTGCATTTTATATATCCAGCAACTTTCGTTCCGCCCAGCAGGGAGCCTTACGCCAATTTTTCGATCATATGTAAGCTCAACCCAATGCTTTTTGTTACAATACCTTTTAGTTATTGTCATTTATGGGTAATAGAGCCACATGAAGAATGATGAAAAGAGTTTGGAAAAAATTGTTTTAACGAAGCTGGTCCGCCTGAATGGGATTGTTTCTGGTCTTGTGACAGGAATTATTGCAGGTGGTGGCTTGTTTATTGTTACAAATTGGCTGGTCCTCAAGGGAGGAGAAACGGTTGGTCCTCATTTGGCTTTATTGAGTCAATTTTTATATGGTTATTCAGTGACATTTGTGGGCAGCTTTGTTGGGCTGACTTATGGGCTTGCGATAGGTTTCTTTGTTGGTTATACAGTTGCACTGTTATATAACTTGTTTCTCAATCTTCAAGAAAAGTTGGATTAGTTATGCAAGTATCCGTGATTATTCCTGTTATGAATGGCGGGGACATGTTGGCGCGGTGTTTGTCTGCACTGCAAAAGTCCCTTTATGATAATTGGGAATGTATTGTTGTTGACGATGGCTCGACTGATGATTCAGTGCAGATTGCCCACAAATATGGTGTTCGTACCATTTCCGGTTCACCAACGCATGGCGGTCCGGCACGTGCCCGAAATTTAGGCGCACATGTAGCCCATGGTGAGTTGTTGTTTTTTCTTGATGCAGATGTGGCCGTGCAGCCGGGAACCATTGCTCATGCAGTGGCAACAATGACCTCGGACCCTAATTTGGCAGCGTGTTTTGGCTCATACGACAATAATCCTTCTGAACAAAATTTCCTATCACAATACCGCAACTTACTTCACCATTATGTTCATCAAACCTCAAGTGTAGATGCCAGCACGTTTTGGAGTGGCTGTGGCATGATTTGGTGCGATATTTTTAGGGAGATGGATGGGTTTGATACGGAAATGTTTAAACGCCCAAGTATTGAGGATATCGACCTGGGATACCGTATGCGAAATGCTGGATATCAGATTCGTCTGGAAAAGTTGCTGTTGGTGCAACATATGAAGCGTTGGGCCCCAAGAAATATGATTGTGACTGATATTCGGGACCGGGCATTGCCGTGGACACGATTGATTGTGGAAGATGGTGGCTTGCCAAATGATTTGAATTTGCAAACGACACAGCGTTGGAGTACGGCCGTTACATTTCTCATTGTACTTGCCCTCATGAGCAGCTTGTTTTGGTGGCCTGCATTGCTATTTTTACCCCTTTTTATGCTGATGCTGCGGCAATTAAACCGGGACTTTTATCGCTTTCTCCAAAAAAATCGTGGATGGCGCTTTGTGTTGATGGCGATACCTTGGCATTGGTTTTATTTTTTATACAGCGGAATCTCTTTCATTTTGGGTGTGTTGTGGTATGGGGTCATGCGATTGATTTTGCGGGCGATGAAGCCAATACGGCCGTTTTTCTCCCAACACCCCCCATCTAATCAACCTTAATCTCCACCTCCGTTCTCCCATTTTGAACATTGAAAAATAATAGGGAAATCATTGAGAAGTAGCCATATGCTTATTTTTGCACTAAGCTATGTTTACAGTGTGGGAGAACACCCTAACATGTTTTGATGCGCACCTTCCCGGACTGTTTAAGTGTTCTGCATCGGCTTACCATCCATCAGAATTTGTTAGCGGAACACTGTTACAAACAAATATGTTTTGTCGCTTAGATTGGTCCAATCTTAAACCAACAAAACTTACTTGAATGCACTTAGATTTGGCAACGGAGCACTTTATGAGTAAAAGCAGTGAGCTGAGAGAAAAAATATTAAGTCTGGTACAGGACTTTTACGAAGAAACTTATACCAACGAGCACTTTGAGCCGGGGGAAACGGCCGTTCCCGTCTCCGGACGTGTGTTTGATGGCGACGAAATGAGACATCTAGTAGATGCCTCCCTTGACTTTTGGCTGACCACCGGCCGGTTTGCAGATCAATTCGAAAAAGAGTTTGCCAACTACATGGGTGTGCGCCATGCGATGCTCTGTAATTCTGGTTCATCGGCAAACTTGCTCGCACTATCCGCTTTAACATCGTCCAAGCTAGAAGATCGTGCCATAAATCCTGGTGACGAAGTGATTACGGTCGCAGCCGGATTCCCAACAACCATCAACCCTATCGTGCAAAATCAGCTAACCCCCGTTTTTCTTGATGTGGAAATGGGAACTTATAACGTAGATACCACCTACCTTGAAGAAGCGATCACATCCAAGACCAAAGCAATCATGATTGCACATACATTAGGCAATCCTTTTGACCTTGATACGGTAATGGCGATAGCCAATAAACATCATTTGTGGCTGATTGAGGATAATTGTGATGCAGTGGGGGCGCAGTATAACGGCCGTTTAACCGGCTCATTCGGCCATTTGTCTACCGTCAGCTTTTACCCCGCACACCACATCACCATGGGTGAAGGAGGCTGTGTCCTCTCCAAAAATGCACAGCTGAAGAAGCTGGTCGAATCATTCCGGGATTGGGGGCGTGACTGCTGGTGCGCGCCTGGGGTTGCCAATACCTGCGGCAAACGGTTTGATTGGCAGTTAGGTGATTTGCCAGAAGGATACGATCACAAATACATCTACTCACACGTTGGCTACAATCTCAAATTAACCGATATGCAAGCGGCTGTTGGCGTGGCGCAGTTGAAAAAGCTGCCCCTATTTTTAAAAGC
>QQUD01000447.1 GCA_008501785.1 Chloroflexota bacterium | reverse complement strand
GCAAGCCTACTGCCGCATCAACGCCGAAAACATGGGCCCATTCGAGCGTACCCTTTTCATCGTCGATGAAGGCGCACACGTCCATTACGTCGAAGGCTGCACCGCCCCCATCTATACCTCCGATTCCTTCCACGCCGGTGTGATTGAAATCTACGTCAAAAAAGGTGCTCGCTGCCGCTACAGCACCATCCAGAACTGGTCAACCAATGTCTACAATTTGGTTACGCAGCGTGCCATTGTTGAAGAAAACGCCACAATGGAATGGGTGGATGCTAATTTAGGCTCCAAAATCACAATGAAGTACCCCTCCGTTATTTTGAAAGGGGACGGGGCGCATGGCGAAATACTATCTATTGCTTTTGCCACAAAAGGCCAGCATCAAGATGCTGGCGGCAAGGCTATCCATCTGGCTCCCAACACCACCAGCCGCATCATCTCCAAATCCATTTGCAAGGATGGCGGACGTTCCTCTTATCGAGGCTTGCTCAAGGTGAAAGAAGGGACGGGCAACATCAAATCGAATGTGGTTTGTGATGCGCTCTTGCTGGATGAACACAGTCGTTCTGACACTTACCCTTATATTGAAGTTGATGATGAAGACGTGACGATCGGTCACGAAGCATCAGTGAGCAGGGTAGGTGAGGAGCAGCTATTTTACCTGATGAGTCGCGGTATTTCTGAGGAAATGGCAATTTCGATGATTGTCAATGGTTTCATTGAGCCGTTGGTTAAAGAGCTGCCGATGGAATATGCGATTGAAATGAATCGGCTGATTCAGTTGCAGATGGAAGGATCGATTGGATAAAGAATTGTCAATTGTCAATTGTCAATTGTCAATTAGAGATTGATGTTTGTAAGTTATGACTACATTTACGAAAGAAGCAGTAAAGAAATTATCGGCATCGCTCAACGAACCGGAGTGGATGCTTGAATTCCGGCTAAAGGCGTTTGAGATTTATGAAAACACGCCAATGCCGACATTGAAAGATGAAGCATGGCGGCGGACGAATCTACGCCAGTTTAAGTTTGACCAGGTTGGCCCGTCCATCAATGGGGATGCGGCTACCAATGCTCAAATTCCATCATTCCTGGGTGAGCAGTTGACCGGGGAAGAGGTCGGCGGCAATTTGTTGCAGGTCGATGGCGTAACGCAGCAGTATGAGATTAGCGATGAGCTAACGGCGCAGGGTGTGATTTTCTGTGATATGCATACGGCCGTTTCTAACCATCCCGAACTCGTACAAAAATATTTCATGACCCAGGGCGTGAAAGTGACCGAAGGCAAGTTCGCGGCACTGCATGGTGCATTCTGGCGCGGCGGTTCGTTTCTGTATGTGCCGCGCAATGTGAAAGCCAGTGCGCCGCTGCACAGTGTGTTGTGGTCGGTAAACGGCCGTACCTTCACCCACACCCTCGCTGTTCTAGAACAGAGTTCCGAAGCCATCTTCATGGATGAATATGCCTCTGCCGATGGTGATGGGCAGAGCTTCCACAATGGCGTGATTGAGCTGCTGGTGGGCGATAATGCCAACCTCATCTACGCTGGTTTGCAGGATTTCGGCAAGAACGTGTGGCAGTTCAACCACGAACGAGGCCGTGTTGGTCGCGATGGTAAGCTGGATTGGGTAACAAGTATCATGGGAACCCGCCTGACGAAGGCGTTTCAGACGTTGGAACTGGATCAGCCAGGTAGCTGGGGCCGGATGAGCGGTATTTTCTTCACTAACGGCCGTCAACATCTTGACATGGATACCGAGCAGAACCACAATGCGGCTGATACCGTCAGCGACTTGCTCTACAAAGGAGCACTTCGCGAGAAATCCCGCGTGGTTTGGCAGGGTATGATCAAAGCGCTCCCTGGTTCCCAACGCATTGATGGCTTCCAGGCTAACCGCAATCTCATGTTGGATAAAACAGCGCGTGCTGATTCCATCCCTGGTTTGGAAATCGAAGCTGATGATGTGGTGTGTACCCATGCTTCTGCAATCGGGCAGCTCGATCAGGAAGAACTGTTCTACTTGATGAGCCGGGGTATTCCGCGCAATATCGCCATTAAGATGTCTGTGCAGGGCTTTTTCGACCCGCTCATGCGCCGGATTCCGTTTGAAGGCATTCGCAATCGCATTTTCGACCGCATTGTGGAGAAGATTGGATAGAAGAATGGTGAACGGTGAATGGTAAACGGTAAATGGATTACCGACCACCGACCACTGATGACTTTTTACACAAATTGCATCTGTCACCGGCGAGGGTAGCATCCCTGCGCTGACAGTTGAGTAAGAGATAACTAACGGCGGCAGCTACCCTCGCCCACATGAGAGTAGTTGCCGCTGTTTTTGTAAGCAATAAATCTGGTTTGTGTTAACATTCGTCAATTAAAAATAAAAAATGTATCTAAGCAGGTGTCTCTGGCCTGTCATACCCGCGAAGGCGGGTATCCAAGTCATGGATTCCTGCCTTCGCAGGAATGACCTGTATAGTCACTAAAAAATTATGTTAGATGTCAACCAAGTTCGTAAAGATTTTCCAATTTTAGAGCGAGAAGCGTATCCAGGTAAGCCGTTGGTTTATTTGGATAGCGCGGCTTCGTCACAAAAGCCGCTGGCTGTGATTGAAGCAATGAATGAGTATTATCGCCAAACGAATGCCAATGTACATCGCGGCATTCACCGCCTAAGCGAAGATGCGACTAATGCTTACGAAGGCGCACGAGAGCGCATTGCTCAATTCATCAACGCCCCCGATTCAAGTCAGGTCATTTACGTGCGTAACGCCACTGAAGGGTTCAACCTGGTTGCCTACAGTTGGGGACGCGCCAACATCCAGGCTGGTGACGAAATGTTGCTCACCGAGATGGAGCACCACGCGAATC
>QQUD01001081.1 GCA_008501785.1 Chloroflexota bacterium | reverse complement strand
TGATGAACCTTAGGTCGATACGCATCCACATCATACAGTTCATCCACATCAACCCGTTTAATGCCGCTGGTCACATCACTCAACGGAAAGTGTGTATACTTGCCATCGCGTAACGCCACCATCAGACCGCTTTTATCATCACGAATCAAATCCATCGCCATATGTGCATAGTTGGCAGCGACCATCAAGTCCAGCGCATCCGGTGCGCCAGAGCGCATCAGGTAGGCAACACGCTGATTGATGATGCTTTCGCCAGTGATTTTCTTCAGCGCTTCACCAGCAATTTCACCAATGCCGCCCAGTCGCTTGTGGCCATAAGCATCTGCTTCACCAAATTCGACCACCTTACCGCCAACCATATGCGCACCTTCGCTAATCGTAACCATTGCATAATTGCTTGGGTTTTTGGCCTTGTCCTGCATCACTAAATCAGCAAGTTTCTCTGGATCAAATGGCACTTCGGAAATAACAGCGCGGTCCACGCCAGCCAGATAGGAGCTAATCAGGCTGGTTTGGCCACTGTTGCGACCAAACAGTTCTACTACAGCAATCCGCTCATGTGAGCCGGTGCTGGTGCGTAATTGGTGGATGAATTGGACAGAGCGGGTAACGGCCGTACTAAACCCAATACAATAATCCGTCCCAAACACATCATTATCCATTGTCTTTGGAATCGCAATCGTAGGAAACCCCTCATTGTGCAGCCGTTCCGCATAACTGAGCGTATCGTCACCCCCAATCGCAATTAACCGACCAATCCCCAAATGCTCCAAATTTCTCAGCACATGCGGCGTAAAGTCACGAATACGCGGATCCGCCTCATCTGCCTCCAGATGATCTGGATCACGCAAAAAATCAGGTACGCGGCTCGGACTCACCCGACTCGGCTTCGTCCGGCTCGTGTGCAGCATCGTGCCACCAGTGCGGTCAATCTTCCGCACCGCCTGATTGTCCAGCGGCATCAAATTTTTGTTTGCGCTTTCAGGATCATCACGGTTGAAGTCCAGCAAACCACCCCAACCACGTCGGATGCCAACCACCTCATAACCAGACTCAACCGCCCGGTTCACAACCGCCTTAATGCTCGGGTTCAACCCCGGCACATCACCACCACCCGTCAAAATACCAATCTTCATTATCAAAATCTCCTTATCTTGCTCACAAAATTTTACAAGGACAGTGGAAAAACATGGGATGCACCGATTATAACCAAATCCCCCCAAATCACCCATCCACAACCTTCGGTACGGGCGGGACAATCGGCCAAACACCCCACCAAAACACACAACCTTCATCCCAATTGCCTCACCCCATCTTCACAACAACACATTCGGTAGGGGCGAGGCAATCGGGCAAACCGCCCGACAAAACACACGGCCTTCGCTCCCGATTGCCTCGCCCGCTCCCATTCCAGAAGAAGGGCAAGGCAGGTCGATGCCATCGCCATTTGCTTCTGCCAACATCACTCCGACCAATTCACGTGCTTTATCATTCTTCCCGACTGCTGGCAAACCTTCATAGTCAACATCCAACGCAACACACAAATCCTTCAGTTCACCTTCAGATAGTTGCCCTTTCAGTCGCAGCAGAAGTTCAGCAGGGTTTACGTCATTCTTTTGATTATTTTGTTCGTCTTGTGGCAAATTTTTGTCTGGCATACCCTATTTTACGTAGGAGTGGGGAAGGTAGTCAATAAGAATCGAAAAGAGGTCAGTTAGCGAAAAGTGCGCTGCACCTTCCTAGGTGCATTGCACTTGTAGCGGGTCAGGTGCAACGCACTTAAGAAAGTGCGATGCACCTTGTCAACCAATTAGTGGCTCAAAATCTTGCTCAAGAACAACTGTGTGCGTTCGTGACTGGGGTTGCTGAAGATAACTTTTGGGGTGTCAACTTCCACAACGCGACCTTCATCCATGAAAACGACGCGGTCGGCGGCGGCACGGCCGAATCCCATTTCATGCGTCACAACCACCATTGTCATGCCTTCCTTAGCCAAATCAAGCATCACGTCCAGCACCTCATTGATCATCTCGGGATCGAGGGCGCTGGTTGGCTCATCAAACAGCATAATCTTCGGGTCCATCGCCAGCGAGCGGGCAATCGCTACCCGCTGCTGCTGCCCACCAGATAGCTGGCGCGGATATGAATCTGCCTTTTCGGGAATACCCACACGGGTGAGCTGCTTCATCGCAATTTCAATCGCCTCTGCCCTGCTGCGCTTACGCACCAATCGCTGCGAGATCGCTACATTTTCCAAAACAGACAGATGTGGGAACAGGTTGAATTGTTGGAAAACCATGCCGACTTCGGCCCGAACTTCGTTGATATCCGTCTTTTTGTCTTCAAGATGGACGCCATCAATGTAAACTGCGCCATCTGTTGGTACTTCCAGGTGGTTAATGCAGCGCAGCACCGTGCTTTTGCCCGAGCCACTGGGTCCCACGATGATCACCACTTCGCCCCGCTTGACACGCAGGCTAACGTCTTTAACGGCTTCAATGTGACCAAAATATTTGTGCAAATGGTCAATTACAATAATATCATCGTTCATCGGCCCGAATCCTTTGCTCATACCAGCGCAATACCAAGCTGAGCGTCAGCGTCATTGTCAAATACAAAAAGGTAAGCACCAGGTATGTTTCACGAAAACGAAAGCTGCTGCCTGCGTACAAACGCGCCGACTGCGTCAGGTCTCGCACCGCCAATACCGACACTAGCGAAGAATCTTTAAGCATGGCAATAAAGTCATTGCCCAATGCCGGAGAGATGTTGCGCAACGCTTGCGGCAAAATGATGTAGCGCATCGACTGCCCATAATTCATACCCAAAGAACGAGCTGCTTCCATCTGCCCACGCGAAATCGACTCAATGCCGGCACGGAATACTTCTGCTAGAAATGCGCCATAAATGACAGCTAGAGAAATGATAGCGCGGGTATTGGGGGGTACACTATTTTCGACACCCAGGGATTTAGATACTTCTGGCACAATCACAAACGCCACTGTAAAGATCAGTACCAACGTGGGTACCCCACGAATAAATTCAACATAGGCTGTCGCTATATTGCGTATGATCACATTTTTACTAATACGCCCTAAACCAGCCAGCAAGCCCAATATCAATGCAAAAAAGAACGCGACGAGCGTCGTATAAACAGTGACCGAAATACCGCTGCCGATAAGTTCTGTTATTGAAGTCTCAGATAAGTCCTCAAAATCACCCAAGCCACCTTTAACAAATTCAAACGCCGCATTGTATTCATTCTCCCCTACCTCACCCGTTTCCGGATCAATCGGGGCTGGAGCAAACAGCAAATACCCCATGATGCCCAAAAATCCAAGGATAGCTAACAACCACCAGGGAAATTGTTGCCACTCCCCGCTCAGGTTGCTGCGCGACCGTCTTTGTACGTCGTCTGTCACAATGTGTTCCTCCTTGTGAAGCTGTCAGCGATCAACGATCAGCAGTCAGCTTTGGACTGATATGCCGAAACAATTTGTTGCTGAAATGCTTTTTTCTCCATTTATTACACAAAGAGCGCCAGACAGGTATCTGTCTGGCGCTCCTATCATGATCATTTTCAACAGTTTTGGGCAAAGGTTTGAACCATTAAACCCTTACAGATACCTGTTGTTAATCGTCACCGTATGCGCCATTACTGAATATCATCATAAGTAACGGTAAAAGCGTCAGAGAAGTATTTGACGGCCAGTTCATCTAACGTGCCATCAGCTTCAAGAGCTGCCAATGCAGCATTAATTGGCTCAACCAAATCGCTTCCATTGGGGAAGATAAAGCCAAGCTCGTCACTAGAGAGGGATTCGCCAACCAACTTCAACTCGTCTGCATTTACACCGAGATACCCTTGTCCGGCAGTTTCATCTAATAATACAATGTCAACATCACCAGCAATGAGCGCCTGCACGGCAAATGGGAATTGCTCAAACGCTTCCATACGATCTGCGCCAAAAGTGGCAACGCCTGTTTCGTAATTCGTCGTGCCGGTCTGTGTACCAATTCTCAAATCGGTTTTTTCAACTGCGTCTGCAACTGATGTCACCCGATCATCGTCTTTGCGCACTAACAGCCGCTGATCAATGCTGATATACCCATTAGAGAAATCAACGATTTCGTCACGTTCTTCAGTAATAGTGATACCGTCGGCTGCCATGTCAAACTGACCATCGGCAACCGCTTGAATCATTCCTTCCCAGGCAGCTTCGACATAGACTGGAGTACAGTTGAGCATCTCACACATGGCATCGATAGCTTCATAGTCCCAACCGGCTGGTTCGCCAGTCGAAAGGGCAATATAGTTGAAGGGTAAGTACGCATTTTCAACAGCCACCGTAATTTCTCGACCTTCGAGGTCCGGCAAACCAGCTGCCGCTTCTCCTGCTGCTGGCTCATCACCAGCCCCGCCACCACATGCGACTAATACAACTCCGAGCAACAAGGCTAACAACAAATAAAGGGAACGTTTCTTCATTTCCAGGTCTCCTTTTAACTAAATGGGTCTTTAAAAAATGCTGTACAAACACACAACTCGGTGGGAATAGCGGCTTATTTAACTGTCTTTCGACTCTCATAAGCTAGTGTTCCAAATTGGCTTGGTATCTTGTTTGTCGGAACACATAAATGAATTAGATGATGTGTTGTTCAGCCAGACAGATACACAAATTATGACATGGCTTATGACAATTGCCAACTTCAATAATTGACTTGGGAAATAGTTTGGGGGGAAAGGGGAAACAAGTGAGGTTATGAAGACAAATCTACCCCATAACCTCACATTGACATTGGCTTAGACTTTTACGATTGAATCTTCTGTGCCGTGTTCGTTGGGTAAATAGGAATCGGCTTCCCAGTCGTTTTCCCAGCGTTCGCCGTCAAGCAGATAGCGGAAGCGATAGCTGTTCCCAGCATCCAGTGAGAGTTGCGCACTAAAGCTGCCGTCTTTTAATTTTTTCATGGGCTTGTCGGATTCGTCCCATTCGTTGAACTCGCCGCACAACACGGCCGTTTCCGCTCCAACATCTGCTGCCAGCTTAAATGTCACACGGCATTTCTTACCGGTTTTCGAATAACTTTTCTTTAACATACTTACTGAACCTCCATAAAATAGCACTTGAAACGTGAGCACAACCACTCCCCATCGTTATGCTCGAAAACTTGAACGACGCCACATTTATTCTTCTCCGTCTGTACCAGCAATTTCTGAATCTGCCAAAGGAGGCAATACGTCCTCTCCTAGCAAACGACGCACCTGTCTGGCGATCTTGCTGACACCACTTTCTTTAAACTCTGCTGCCATAAACCCAGCTAAATCAGCTAAATTAGCATACCCACCATATTTGTTACGTAGTCCTTCCCGGTGTTTTGACATCCAGACAAATAGGTCGGCTTCGGTGCGACCGGGAAAATCTGACAACAAAGTGGAGTCTTGAATGATTTGGATGGTTGGCAGATAGAGCATCTCATGCCAGGCGTCCACTGCATCATAATACGGCATTCGCTCGCCGTCAATCCGCGCGAGTGTTTCACGCAAATTTTCTATTTGGGCCAGGAGTTCTGTGTGATTTCCAGGGATCGTAAACTGAATATCATGCTCGGGGATTCGTTGATCAATTTTTGTCTTTTCCAGAAAATCACGCTCTCCTAGTTGAATGAATACATCTTCCAAGCTGGCTTCTGGATCGATTTCCACATCATCAGGAAATGCCCATACATGGGCTTCCACAGTTGTCATTTCCAATTGACGTGCGACGGACAGGCGATGATTGCCATCCTTCGCAAAATAGACATTGCCAACCTGAAACACCTCAATTGGCGGCCAACCTTGATCGATTGCCAGCCTTTCTACCCCAATCCAACGTTCTTTCAAAGCATCATTTAAAGGTAAAAAGTGACGCGTAAACTCGTGGGCACGCCCCACGCTTCCCACAACAAGGTCTAATTCGATATTTTGGATACCTTGATACAGTGGATTTTGCTGACGCAATTCTGACCGAATCGCATCAAATGGAATCATGCGGGTATCACGACCTTGACAGCGACCTGAGCGCAGTTCGCGCCGCGCTTGTCGTCTCGCTTGATCAAATTGGACCAGCGCTTCTTGACGTGAGCTAATAGATGTACTCATAGAAAGGACAGTTTAGTAAACTCACCAAATTGAGTCATCGGGCAACTTACCCAATTCTTGAGCAGTTTACTCGTATAAGGTTGACGTATCAACGGCTTTTTTAATGAATAAACAGAGAATGATACGATATTTTAATATGATTTGATCTTCCTCGCTAAATAAGAGAAGATTGCACTCACTAGAACGAACTTTAGATTGAGTAGTTGAGGAATAATAACTTAATGCAAAAAGCTTTTCACTATCATCCAGAAATTAAAGAGGCACTGGCAGAAGGTGCGCCAGTTGTGGCGTTAGAAAGCACGGTTATTACGCATGGATTGCCGTACCCAGATAATGTAAACACGGCGCGAGGAATGGAAACGGCCGTTCGCTCCGGTGGCGCAGTGCCAGCAACCATTGCCATTATCCAAGGGCAAGTTTACATCGGCATTACCGATGATCAACTGGAATATTTAGGACAGCAGGCAGGCAAAGATGTGCGCAAATGCAGCCGGAGAGATATACCCATTGCCATAGCGCAAGGAGAAGATGGTGCAACGACTGTTGCTGGAACCATGATTGCAGCACATCTAGCCGGTATTCCCATTTTTGCAACTGGTGGCATTGGCGGCGTGCATCGGGGCCACCCCTTTGACATCAGTGCCGATTTAGCAGAGCTGGGACGCACACCGGTAACGGTTGTAAGTAGTGGGGCTAAGTCAATTCTTGATTTGCCAGCCACCCGTGAAGTGCTAGAAACAAACGGCGTACCCGTGATTGGATATGGTGTCGATGAGATGCCTGCATTTTTTGCGCGCAGCAGCGGGCTGTCGGTTGATGTTCGGCTCGACTCGCCAAAGGCGGTTGCCAACTTGATGCAGTCACACCAACAATTAGCTCTTGCAAATGGCATCTTAGTGACAGTGCCGGTTCCGGCTGAAGATGCGTGTGATCCGGATGAGGTCGAGCAAGCTATTTTGCAAGCAACAACAGAAGCTGATGAGCAAGGTGTTCATGGGCCAGCCTCAACGCCTTGGTTACTTAGACGTGTGGTTGAGTTGACACAAGGACGCAGTTTGCGGGCGAATACGGCGCTGTTGCAAAATAACGGCCGTGTTGCGGGGCAAATTGCGTTAGAATTTAGTCAATATAGGCCAATTTGACACAAACTTAATAGATTTACTATCGCGATTTTATATACATTGAGTATAATTAAAGAGGCGTTTTAGCATCGCTTGAAATATGATAGAAGATTAGAACTGTAATCAGTCAAGGGCACAAGTAGTGAAAAAAGCAGACAGCCAACTACACCAAGAAGCAAAGTGAATTTGAGCCAATGACAATTAATATAGCTGCAAAAATTAAAAAGGAATTTCGACGTTTAAATTGGATTACCGTCAGCATCTTTTTCGGTATCCTCGTTTTGCAAATCCTTATTTTTATACTTGTCTTTGGGGTATTTCTTACCGATTATGCACCAAGCGTATGGATTCCAGGGCTTATTTTAGCCAGCATTTCATTATTGGGTGCTAGTGCTATTGCCTTTTATTTGATTGACCAATTCTCAACAACAGTTAGCGAATCAACCGTTCAGATATTTGATACTGAAGTCCATCAATTACGTGCGGCAAATCACCGCGCAAAATCTTTACAATCGATGGCCACGACGCTGCGTGCGACACTCAGCTTTGAACGTGTTGTTGAAGAAGCGTTGAATGTTTGCAGCCTGGGTATCGAAGAAATGGGTGTACCTGCACATTCACTGGTTGGGGCTGTATTCTTGTTTGATGGCAATTTGCTAAAAGCAGTGGCTACCCGCCGCTTTACAAACAATGATATTAACAAAGTAATTCCCGGAAAACAGGGTATTGTGGGCAAGGCGTTAAAGGAAGCGGAAATTACGGTAACAGATACACCCAAGCAAGACCCAGAATTACGCACATTTATGGCATTTCAGAGTTGTTTGACAGCGGCTTGTATTCCGTTGCGATTTGGTTTCCAAATTTTTGGTGCCATTGTGATTGGATCAGATACGGCCGTTAAATTCGATAAAGCCCAGTTTGAGCTATTTAATGGTGTCGCCGATCAAGCAGTTATTGCCTTACAAAACGCACAGCTCTTCCAAAATCTGGAAGCCGAGAAACAACGCATCATCGAAGCCGATGAAGATGCGCGAAAAGAGTTGGCACGTGATTTACATGATGGCCCAACACAAAGCATTGCAGCCATTGCGATGCGCATCAACTTCATTCGTTCACTGTTGGCCAAAGACCCCAAACAAGCCCTTGGTGAATTGGAAAAAGTTGAAGATTTGGCCAAACAAACATCAAAAGACATTCGCGGCATGTTGTTTACGCTGCGACCGCTGGTGCTAGAAACCCATGGATTGTCTGCTGCTGTTGAGACGGTGATGAATCGTATTCGCGAATCTGATAACTTAAACTTGGAGTTGGTCGGTGGCAAAAATGGCGAGCTGCTCAACGAAGCTGCACAGGGTGTTGTCTTCTCTATTGTGGAAGAGGCGCTTGGGAATGCACGTAAATATTCGAAAGCAAAGCTGATTCAGGTGCGGTTCTGGAAAGAAGACAATCTATTTGTCGCAATGATTAAAGATAATGGGGTTGGTTTTGATACGCAAGATGTGAATCAAGATTACAGTTCACGCGGCAGTCTCGGCATGGTCAATATGCGAGAACGTGCTGAGCGCATTGATGGTTCGCTGCGGTTGGAATCTGCTCCGGGTAAAGGAACTACGGTAACATTGGTTGTGCCACTTGTAAAACACGGCCGTGAAGTTCCAATTTAAACTTTTTGAATTGATTCGGTTAGCGTGATTCGTTTTCGCCCCCCTTTCTCTTTCTCTTTATTTTGGCCAATCGCGTTTAGTATTGCTGGCTATTTGCTGTTTCGTGACAGATTTCCGCTCACCCCCTATTTTGATTTTGTACCACAACTTGATATTCGATCATTTTCGTCATCACTTTCTGCTGGGTTTGAATATGCGCTGCTACTGATTGTCTTATTTGCACTATATTGGCGTGTTACTCAATTGGTATGGATTGAGAAACGGCCGTTTTCCCCCCACCTCCTCTTTGGCCTCACGCTTGTTTATGGCCTTATCCTCATCAACACCTATCCCATCAATGCCACAGATATTTACCGATACGTAATTCGCGGACGGGTGAAATCTGTTCACCAACAAAACCAATTTGAAATGCCCCCCGATGCGTTTCCAGAAGATCCGTTTGCAAAATATGCGGGTGAATGGTCGGAAGAGACAACGCCTTATGGACCTGTGTGGGAGATAGTGGCAACGGCCGTTACTTCCATCAGTGGAGATAATTTTTACCTGGGTTTACTTCTGTTCAAAGGGGTTGGCCTACTCAGCCTGATGGGGGTTGGCTATGTTCTTTGGCACATACATGCCAAACAGCCCCCAGAGCGGCGCAAGGCTTACACCTTGCTTTGGTGTTGGAATCCAGCCATTTTGCTCACATTTGTGGTTAATGCACATAATGATGCATTGATGATTTTTTGGCTCATGGTTGGCGTCTGGTTTATGCGACGCAACCGTCTCACGTTAGGATTTCTGTTTCTCGTCATTGCCATGCTCACGAAGCCTATTGCATTATTGGTGCTACCATTCTATTTTGTAGCGAATTTTCGAAAATTGCCCGATTGGTCAACGCGAGTAAGGTTTACGGCCGTTACACTTCTCAGCAGTCTCTTGTTAACCTGGTTGGCATTCCTTCCGTTTGGTTCGCCAGTCGATCTCATCTTCCGTTTGGTTCGAGAATCTTCTACAAGTGCCGGATTTTCAATTGTGGCACTACTGGTATTAGTCAATCAAACGTTGCAAATCGCAATTTTACCAATCAGATTTTTGCAGCTGGCGCTTGTTGTTTACATTTTGTTTTTGCTGCGCGAATTTTGGCGAGTGGTTAACGGCCGTTCTGCCCCAAACGCTATTCAAAACAGCTTCACAGGCTATCTTTTACAAGCAGCCAACTTTCGACTCTGGTACACAACATGGCTGCTTCCCTGGAGCTTAATCGAGCAACCAATCACAAAAAAGCCTTCATATCGGCTGAAAGTTGTTCTTTGGCTGCTGCTAACCGCGCAACTATCTCCACTCATTTTTGGACATCTTCGCGTTTACGAGCTTGATGGTGATCAGTTAAAGGCCCATCTTATCGCCATTCCATTCACATTCGGTTTACCATTCCTCCTCGCAAAAATTCAAAGAGTTAATTCTGCTCAATTTCGCATCACAAAAGATGAGAATAGGACACGGATTTTCACAGATTAAACAGATTTCCCCTTTCTATCCGTGTCATCCGTTCCATCTGTGTCCACTTTCCAAACAAAGCCTCCAAAAAGGCGTTTACACTCTCTTTACAGTTAAGTAACATCCACATAAAACATAACTTGCATACTACCTCTCATTAACAAATCACACTGTTTCACGGAGGTTTAAGTCATGTTTACTCGAAAATCTTTGCTTGTTTTGGCAATTTTAATCAGCAGCTTGTTTGCCGTTTCATTAGTCAGTGCTGACACTGTTTCCGGTACGGGAAGGCTTCATGCACGGGGCAATGGTTCTATTGTCTTGCGCGGCGATGTCGATACATTGCGTATTCACGGGCGAGGCACTTTATTCTTTAAAGACGCTGGCGAAACAGATGAACCCGCTGTAACTGGAACGGGGGTTCGCATTGATTTGCCAAATGGCTGGGTGCAATATGTTGGTTTTAACGGGACGTTTAATTTGACAGATGCAGATGATATTGTTGTGAAACTAGACGGCCGTAACATCAACCTATATGCCGCAGGCAGCGGTGATGTCTGGCTGCGCGGCCAGGGGCATTATCAATATGACAATGGAGAAAACAATATTACTGGGGTTTGGACAACAGAAGGTCAGGCTATCGAAATAGCACCAGCTGAATAATCATGAAACCGGAGATGCCTTAATGAACCTGAAGAAAATAATATGGTAATCGCCATTTACGACACTTCAGGTTCATTAAGGCGATTCAGCAACCTGGTTTATTACCACTTTAATTTTTGAATCGCCATATAGGCATCTCCAGTTTTTTATTCACTCAACATCTCTATCTCTGCTTTCTTGCGACGCCCATACTCGACATTCAAATAACTGCCGAAAAAGAATATGATGGAGCTTACATACGTCCATGTCAGAAAAACGATAATCGTCGTCACTGAACCATAAACCAGGTTTGAACGAGACAAGTACGTACCAATGAAAGCTAAAAACGCACGT
>QQUD01000149.1 GCA_008501785.1 Chloroflexota bacterium | reverse complement strand
AGGAAACGGCCGTTTCCTCCCACCGCATTCCCCCATCATGACTGACTTCAATACGGCCGGTTCTCCCCGATGAATTTTTCGCTGGACCCAACACCATCCGCGCCGGGTCGGCTGGGTCCACCCACACCGCCCGCACATAACAATTTGGGTAACGCAAATCCCAACTTGCCCCGCCATCTTGCGACACATAAAAACCACCACCTGTCGGCGCAAACACCAAATCGGCCGACGAAGGATGCACTGCCACTGAATGCACATCGGCGTGCAGGTTGCCAGAGGTAGGTGTGATGAATTGAGGACGGCCGTTACTCCCCTCCGCCAATGCCCACGACACCCCACCATCATCCGAACGCAGCAGCCCGCCAACCTCCACCGCCGCATACGCTCGCGACCCATGAAACGCAAAACCACGCACACAACCCGCTTCCGGCGAATACGGCAGCCACCATTCAAACTGGTCCCGTAGGTCAGCCACTTCTAGCCGTTCTTGCCACGCCTCCCCGCCATCTTGCGACACAAACAGCCCAGCAGGCTCCGTCCCGGCAAACTCACAATCTGAAATATCAGGATGAAACGCCATCCAACGCACATGCCGCACGTTTAACCCATTACTCACCTCAAACCAATACACGCCCCCATCATCCGAACGAAAAATGCCATTCGTTGTCCCCGCCAAAATCACGCCCTCTCGCGCAATCACGCTGGTCACATGTTGACCCGCCAACCCTTTCCCAACAACCCTCCAATCATCACTAACCTGTTCCGCAATCTTCAAACCTGATTTGGTAGCCAAATATAGCAGCATAATCGCACCTCCAATTTTAGGGCCTATGCTTTTATTTAACTCAAAATCAGATTAGATTGCGCCGTACTTTGGGACAGCCTTTCTTTTCGTTGATCGTTGACTGTTTTCCGTTGATTGTTGATTGTTCTAATAAGGGGGCACTAAATTTGTTACGAGAATATTCCCGGACCCTCAGAGGGTCCGGGAACTTGGTTAGCGACAATAATTGTTATGCGTCAGGTAAAATGGCGATGTCTTCAACGGCCGTTTCCTCACCACCATCCACATTCAAACCCAACATCTCCATCACCGGGCCAACTGGCAAATCACCAACTACCCGGAATGAAGCGTCCTGTTTGAGCTGCGTCAGCGCCTCAGCAACCGACTCATCGCCACCAATGACGCCACCCAGCCGTTCCACCACGTCCTTAATCTTCAAAGAAGAGAACATGCGCGGATTCACGTCGGCCATTACCTTTTGCAGGTATGGCTTAAACTGTGCCAATTTGGTCAGGTTGAGGGTTGTGGCTGGAGAACGGCCGTTTCCATGCCCCAACAACTGCCCCACCAACGGCACTTCTTCACCAACTGCATTCAACCCATGCGTAATCGACATCAGGTTGTTCATAATTTGACCAGTTTGGCCGCCATTGCCAAAAATGTGAACCTTGACCCCTGGAGCAATCGCTTCAAACGCCTTCAACGACGCTTCCGTGTTTATCCGCGCCAGCTTTTCTTCATGGTCCAACTGCATCCGCAATTTCTCCATTTCAATCAAAACGGGTGCTTTATCATAAAGCTGCGCCAACTGCTTTTGCGCGTTAATTTCCACATCTTTCAACCGCTTTATTTTCTCAGCCGCCGCTTCAGCCTGTGCCATCTCCACTTCGGCCAACGCCAAACCTTCGGCACGGGTGACAGCAACACGCTGTTCCGAAACTTGTACACGAGCTGCTTCTACTTCGGCTTCGGCCAGACCCGCAGCAGCCGTTTCCGCCTTCGTCGCTTCGGCACGTTTGGTCGCAGCAATTGCGCGTTTTTCGGTCGCGGTCGCCTCTGCTTCGGCCTTCACCAGTTCCGTCTTCGTTTCAGCATCAACCTTGGTTTGCAATGCGCGGGCTTGCGCTTCGGCCTTCACCAGTTCTATCTTGGTTTCAGCATCAACTTTGGTTTGCAATGCACGTGCTTCTGCTTCGGCTTCCAGCTTGAGCGCTTCGGCGGCCTGACTGGTTTCTACCAGCGAAATTTCTTTGGCACGTTGGGCTGCCTGCAGCTCTTCTTCGCGCAAACGCTGTGCTTCCGCTTCGGTCAACACCGCTGCCCGTTCAATTTGCTTAGCCTGTTCAACAGCCATCCGAGCCGCTTCGGCTTCAGTTTTAGCCAGATTAATTTCAGCCTGCCGTTTTTGCTGGATAGCACGCAGCTGCGCTTCGCGTTCAGCTTTCAGTTGGGCTAGTTCAGCATCTTTGTCAGCTTCCGCTTCACCAATTTGTTGCGCTAACTTCACTTTTGCCATGTTGGCATCGTGAGCCGACTCGGCGGCCGTTTTGCCGCGATTCACCTGCTTCAGCTCCATCTCGTGCTGGCGAATAGCCAATGCTTCTTGCTGGCTGATGGTAGCCGTTTCAACTTCGCGTTGGGCATCCAGTCGTTCCGCCGCCAGCTTTTTCTCGGTATCAGCGCGGATCTCAGCTTCAAACTGTTCACGGCTTTGGCTGTCGCGTAGTTCGGCCAACTGCTCTTTGTTGGTGGCGATACCGGTTTCTTTTGAGATGCGGGCTTCCGCTTGCTCAATCAGCCGTTTGTAGGCTTCGCCATCTAGCCGGGTCACAGTCAGCAGCGCCAAATCGTAACCCAGTTCCGACAAAATGCCGTTCACCTTCGGGAAAGCAATTTCGGCCAGCTTTTGCCGGTTGGCAATAATGTCTTCCAAGTTCATGGTGGCGGCGGCGGCAACCAATTCGGCCGTGCCAACTTTGGTGATGGTATTGACCAATCCGGTGGTATCCAAACCAACCCGCTGTGCTGCGATGTCTGCATTATCGGGATTGAGTTTGGCAACAGCATGTGCCCACAACCGGAAGCTAACTTTGCTGCTATCAAGTGCATCTACACCCTGATTTGCATGACCATGAATGGCAACTGTAAAGCTGATAGTTTTCAGCTTGATCACCTGAGTCAATTTGTTTAGCCAGTAGCGGGATGGCCGGTCGGCCGTTTGGCCAAACACTTTGCGCTCATTGGAGACGGTCCAACTGTGACGGCCGTCACCCACAACCACATGAATCTCATCCGGTGGAACCAAAATGCGCCGGCCAATGCCGAACACACCACGCGCACGATCTGCTTCGGTGCGAAGTAAAGCCACACTAGCATTCATGTCATTTAACATTTGCCGCGTTTGATCCACCGTTTCGGCTGGATTCAGATCGCGTGGCGTCGTCGGAATTGGGTTTCGTTTACTGCGCGGTTCTTGCTTGGTCATCTATCCTCCTAAAAGACCAGAGACATTTTAGCCCACCTACAGCACACCTAGAATCAGCAGTTGTGCGTGGCATTTCTGTGACTAAAACGTCATTATTAATTATACATTGAACTGTACGGGCATTGGCCCCAAAAGTAGCAAATATTCTACCCTTTCATCTAAACCACCCAGATATGGGGGGTATCAAGCATAAAAGGACAAAGGCTAACTGAAGAAATTTCTGTGTGTTATTCACAAACATTTCTGTAACAACCGGCTCATTATACCATGTCAGAACGCTCTCTGTCTTGGTGTGTGTGCAGCTAGAGTATAGCAAGAAATCGTGGGGACAAATGAACAGACGATAATTTGCCACCTTCGATGAGGCGTAAACGCCCCATCTACGAGATGAAAGCCCTTTCAGGGCTAAGAATCAGTCAGGCCCGGAGGGCCTTCCACCTCGTAGCCAGGGGCTTATGAACCTGAAGAAAATAATATGGTAAACGGATTTTATGGCTCTTCAGGTTCATTTAGGCGATTCAAAGCTCCGTTTGATTACCATTTTAATTTTTGAATCGCCATCAGCCCTCGGCGGGTGCGGCAGATATTTTGTCCCCACAAATCGTTGCAATGCTCGTGCAGTTATTTGTAAGAGTTAAGTAAGATATTTTGTAAACTTCATCACCTATAATTACTATAGGGTGTCGTACACAATGTACTTGAGTACGATTGACTGTGAGTCCTGCTTAAGATACTTTTCAAATGCACCACGGACACGCAAGTGATCCGGTGATAATTATCAACTAAATAAAGATTGTCGCAATTAAACCGAATAGTGATTGTCTCACTTGGCTAACAAGACACTTTCTTTGTTAGGGTTAGTTACGGCCGTTTGCTATCGTAAAATTTACTCTCTATTTACTCTAGAACCTATAAAAAGCGAGTATATTGAGTAGGCTCTTGCGATTGATAAGGTAGGCATAGTCGGGTGAAAATTTATCAAATAACCCGACCTATGCACTAAACCACTAGTAATGGTAAATCTCCTGTAGTAAGGAAACCTTGAATAGTGACAAGCCACTTGTATTGGTAAACCACCAGTGATGATATACCGTAGGATACAAACCAACTTGAATACACAAACTAAATTACATCAGATATGGAACATCTTGATTGCCCCCCAATCCACATCATTGGCTAGGGTTGGCAATAATCTACCAACTGGTAGACCGAAACGTGAAATTGATCTCAGACCTGCCCCCCAGATGCCTCCTTACCCAGATGTTAGACGACAGGATGTAAAAATCGAAGATGTAACAAGAATCGTCTTGTTTGATTTATTAGAGAAAAATCTGCACCATTTTGCCATTCATGAACAAGTCGGACGCGTTGTATTGGCGTCATACCAGCCTCACAATCAGTACGATCCCGTTTTGCCTGTTCCCTTAATCCGACTATCCCCAAAATTCAAAATAGCGTACCGCAACTTAGCCAGCGTACTGTCTTCATGGGTAGACGCTATGTTTAGTCTCTACTATCAATGTGAACAATACAATGCCTACACTGGCTATCTCCACAGAATGCCGAGAAAACCAGGTGCCGTTTATACAGAAAACTACACAAAAAAAATCATTAGATACGGCAACGAAGCGCTTCATTGGGCCAAGCGCAGCAACCAGTGGACGCAACAAGAATGGGAATATTTTCATTTTCAAATGCGGCTGAGTATGGCGCGACCAGACAGGTTTACAGATTACGATAATGCGCAAACGCAGGCAATTTGGCAAAAAGCCGTTGCCTATAATATTACGCTGACCCAGTAACAAGTTACGTTCAAAGTCATCACTAAACCACTTCTTCAGCCATAAGAGGCATGAAGAAATGGTCGATAACTGCATCATAGGTTTGATGGTGGATGACTATGCTACATCCACAAATTGACACATACTGAGATAAGCATTGTCGAGGTATTTGTATCTACGAAATTAAACCTCCCGTGCAGCCCCTCTTTTCTTCGAAATTCTGTCCGTAACAACTTTGTGATTTTACCGCGTTTGGGTATGAGAGGGGATGGTGAGAAAACGGCCGTTTCGCAACAACCGATACCCCCCTTCTGGAATACCACGCCAGGTAACAATAAAAGGTTGTGCATTGTAACGACGCAGGCGCTTTCGCAATGAACTCATTTGCTGAAAAAGCGCATCATCCGACACACCTTCTCGGGCAATATCATCCGGCCAGGCAGCGTTGATAATGTCCGTTTTGGTTAAGTAAACCCCTACCCTATCCAGCATGATAGTGAGAATACCACGCTGGATAGGGGTCAACCCTTCAATTGGCTTGCTGCCGATGAAAAATTCTCCAGTATCAGCATGAAGCCAGAGTTGCTGCGTATCAATCTGCATGGGGTAAGTGATTTGTGCTGGTTGACTATAGAACATGTGACACCATCCTACCGGAATGAGGGTCTAGAGAGAGAGACCCCAAGCACCAAACCAATAATCAAGCAGAAAAGCACAAGAATAATCAAAGACGAAAGAGATACTTGAATCATGTGGAAACTCCATTTACTAAAGTGGGGGATTGCTCGTGGCGTTGCGGTTCGTGTTGACACCATCATAAAAGAATAGGATTTGCATACTCAGCAATTTTCTGCAAAGGGTTTGCATATGGCTTTTCCAGGGGGTTTGCAAGGATTTGCAAATATTGTGCAAATTTCGGCATGACAAAAGGAGGCTGAATATTGTATGAAAAAGGCATGCAAATTGATACGTTCAACGGTTAAAGGGCATGTTATGATGGGCAGGTCTCGTTATTCAATATGTTGTACTATGAAATTTTTCTTTTCTGGCCCATTTGATACGGAGGTCCCCGTGACTGTAGAAGTGTTTGAACAGCTTATTTTAGGAGATCTACTGCGGCGACATCGAAAGGATGCGAGTCTGTCGCAAAAAGCGTTAGGCCATCTGCTCGATTATAGTGATACGGTTGTATCTCGCGTGGAAAATGGGGAACATTGGCCATTGCAAGTGTATATTGACTCACTTGTATCACTGCCGGAGTTGGCGCTCACGGATACACAAACTGAACTCATTCTGCAATTGTACCGGCGGGGCAAGCGTGGTGTCGTTAAGAAACGGCCGTTTCTCATAGATTGGGGAGAGGCACCAGATGTGTCTGTTTTTTATGGCCGTGAGCAAGAACTGCAAACCCTACAAACATGGGTAGTGCAGGACCGGTGTAGATTGTTAGGTGTGCTTGGAATGGGCGGTATGGGGAAAACCTGGCTAACAACGCGATTAGCACAAAACATTATCCATGACTTTGACATTGTGCTTTGGCGTTCATTGCGGAATGCGCCTATGTTTACAGAAATTGTTTCAGAATGCCTGCAAATATTGTCAGACCAGCCACCAGGTGAGCAGATTAATGATGCGTTTCGCTTGATTAGTGCTTTGCTGAAGCTGCTGCAACAAAAGCGGTGCTTACTGATACTAGACAATGTGGAAGCGATTTTGGAACCTGGATTTCATGTGGGTCACTATCGTGCTGGATATGAGATGTATGGTGTGCTGTGGCAACGTATGGGGGAAACAGATCATCAAAGTTGTGTGATTTTGACAAGCCGGGAGCAGCCAAATGAGTTTGTCCGGCTAGCAAGCTCAGATGGCGGTGTACGGATGCTGTCTTTGGCTGGTTTTGATGTACCACATGGTCGAGAATTGTTGCAGGATCGAAAGCTGCATGGAGAACTGTCGGCCTGGACATCTTTTATTAAACGGTATGCAGGAAATCCTTTAGCTTTACGGACGATTTCAGCCTCAATTGAAATGTTGTATGGTGGAAATATTCTCACATTCTTACAGGAAATCACAACGATGTTTGGAGAGATTAACTTTTTATTACAACAGCAGTTTGAACGCCTTGCACCACTGGAAAAAGATATTTTGCTGTGGTTAGCAGTTGTAAGAGAGCCGGTTTCGATACCTGAGCTACAAGCCCATCTGGTGCAGCCGGTGTCCCCTGGTGAACTGGCAGAGGCATTGGCATCATTGGCAAGGCGCTCGTTGATTGAGACGGGAAACGGCCGTTTTACCCTGCAAAATGTGATTCTGGAGTTCATGACATCCTATTTGATTGAGCGTGTTTGTGAAGAAATCACACTGGGGAAAATCACATTATTTAATAACCACGCTTTGATGAAATCGACCGCAAAAGTATATGTGCGAACCATCCAAAAACGATTGTTTCTCGTTCCTGTCGCAATGCGCTTGGTAAAAAGTTTAGGGAAGGAAGGGTTAGTCAAACAGTTAATGGCAATCATTGAGCAGCGACAACGAGATAAGCCTTATGTTCCGGGATATGCAGGGGGAAATATCATCAATTTACTTCTTTACCTCAAGCAAGATTTGACCGGGTTTGACTTTTCAAACTTGGCCATTTGGCAGGCGCACTTACGTAACATTGAGTTGCAAGGTATTAATTTCGCCCAGTCCGATCTGTTTCAATGTGCCTTCATGGAAACCTTTGGCATCATCACCACTATAGCATTTCATCCCCAAGGCATGTTGTTAGCGGCTGGCACCGAAAGTGGTGAAATTCGTTTATGGCGTTTAACCGATGGCAAACAACTTCCCCCACTCAAAGGTCACTATAAAGCAGTCCATTCAATTACATTCAGCCCCGACGGCGGGATACTTGCGAGCAGTGGCGGTGATTTTCAAATTCGATTATGGGATAGTAAATCGTGGCAAAACCTTAAAACATTGCAAGGGCATACTGAATCAGTTTGGACGATTAAGTTTAGCCCTGATGGCAAATTGTTAGCGAGTGGCAGCCGAGATCGGACAATCCGTTTATGGAATCTAAGCACCTATCAATGCATAGACATTTTATCAGGGCACAAAGAAATAATATGGTCAATTGCATTTAGTTCTGACGGAAAAACATTGGCAAGCAGCAGTCGGGATCAAACGATTCGACTCTGGGATGTCACAACGAAACAACATCTCAAGACACTTAAAGGCCACCATGATTTAGTGCTAGCTATCGCGTTTAACCCAACAGACGACTTACTAGTTGGTGGCAGCAGGTATCATGGCTTATATATTTGGGACGTCAACAGCAGTCAACTTTTACAAACATTAGAGGGCCACCATTCCGATACCATACTTGCCATTTGTATGAGTAAAGATGGCAAGCTGCTGGCAAGTAGCAGCCGAGATCATACGATCCGTTTGTGGGATTTAAAAGCCGGGAAATGTATCAAAACATTGCATGGACATGCAAACAGTGTCGAGGATATAGCCTTGAGTCCTGACGGAAAGATGCTCGCTAGTGGTAGTTTTGATCAAACAGTACGGCTATGGAACATTCAATCTGGACAATGTTTGAAAATTTTAAGGGGAAATGCCGATATTGTGCGCTCTATTGATGAACATCCTAATAGACATTTAGTTGCAAGTGGTGGGCAGGCTTTACGGCTGTGGGACATTGACAAAGGTATTTGTCTGAAAACGTTAGAAGGGTATGCACATATGGTTTATTCAGTCGCATTTAGCCCTGATGGCACACTATTAGCCAGCAGTCGTGATGATTATGTTATTCGTTTGTGGGATATGGCAAGCATGCAACTCCTCACAACCTTAACGGGTCATTCCAACAATATAAGTTCACTTGCTTTTAATCCTGAAGGATCAATCCTGGCCAGTGGTGGTCGTGACCATACGATTCGATTATGGGATGTTAAAAATAATCAATTTCGTAATGTGCTAAGAGGTCATGCTGATCAAATTAAATCAGTCGCATTTAATTCGAGTGGCCGCATTTTGGCAAGCGGCAGTCGAGATTTTAAGATTAAGTTATGGAATGTAGAAACAGGGCAATGTATGCAAACTTTGCGAGGCCATTCGCGTACAGTTCGCACAGTCTCTTTTAATCCGACTGGTCATTTGCTTGCCAGTGGCAGCGGAGATCAAACAATTAGGCTATGGGATGCACACAACGGGACGTGTGAAAAAATATTAAAGGGGCATTTACGATCCGTTTATTCTATCCAATTCAGTCTTGATGGAAAGATGCTTGCCAGTGGCAGTGGGGATCGAACGATTCGATTATGGGATATTCGGTCAGGTGAATGCATGAAGGTTTTAGAAGGTCACAGCGGCTTGATTTTATCAATTGAACTGAGCCATGATGGAAAACGGTTGATCAGCAGCGGCATCGACGAAATGATTAAGGTTTGGGATATTCAGACTGGTAAATGTATCAAAACGCTACAGGCAAAACGGCCGTATGCAGGCATGAACATCGCTGGTGCAACAGGCTTAACAGATTCCCAACG
The DNA here is from genome assembly GCA_008501785.1 of Chloroflexota bacterium. The sequence goes on along the minus strand of QQUD01000149.1, from coordinate 1,821 downwards.
AGCATCGCTGATTGCGCTTGGAGCAGTAACGTAATAAACAACGGGCGAGAATCATAAAGCAAAAATATGGGGTAAAACATATGGTCCAACTGACAATTGGGGAATTATTGCGCAGACATCGACTAGATTTAGGGTTGACTCAAAATGTAGACGTTTCATACTTTCATTTATCCTGCCCTCAAAATGCTGGTCTCAGCTTGCCCCTCACCTTCCCAGGAAAAAAACCGGAAAGTAGTATGTATAAGGTGTAACAAAGTATCGTCCCTTATTATTGCTGACGGCTACGTTCCCTACCTCATCTACAACCTGCACAAAGTACTCGACAGTAGGTTTTAAAGGCAAAGTTGTAGTCCAGAAATCTTCATCATTTGGACTTTGAGTCATGTCTACTGTTAACCAAATACCATCACCGGTGTTATAAGCAACCACAACTCGCCTGACCCCGGCAAAATCTGTGGCTTCAACCTCAATCGTGAACTCACCAATACCCGGTAGGTTGCGAACCGCCCAGATGCTGGGAGGCGTCCTGTCTTCGGAATTGGCATAGTAGACAGTATAGGTCATCTCATCAAAAAGTCTCTCAATCCCGATTTGTTCATCCAGAGCACGATAGTGGGCAGGCATAACGACCAGTCGCTGTTGCAATCCATCAGCTGTGCGAATGCTGTTGATCAGACTCCAGGAAGCCGGAACCCACCGGTCGAAAGCAAAGGGCGGCTCCGCTTGCCACAGGGGCAAGTCACTATCCTCCGTAATAACGCGCGTCACCACCGGGTCGAAGGAATCAAAGGTCTGGTAACGTCCTCCCTCGAAAACTGCACCTCGTGCAACCGTTCCCGGATGGCTAACATCTAGGCTGGTGCGTGGTTGGATCGGTTGGCCGGGATTGCTCTCAGTTTCCCCCAGCACACTGAAATATTTGCCATTAGCTACCGCATGCGCGGTAAAAGTAGGCGTAAAGACAACTTTTCTTGTCGCCAGATCATCTGTAATAGAGACAAGTAAGCTGCGGCCGTTCGAAGAAGACGCCACATCGGTCATGTTTGGGCAAATGGGTAGCTCAACCCCATACATCGGTAATCCATACAATGTGGCTTCAGCCAGCACCTTTTCATCGTAGGGGCTTAGAGAATGCAAACTAATCCGGTTAAAATATGCAAGCTTAGCTTGACGCAATGCCTGACCAATATTAGAAGACTGACAAAGTTGTTCCACAAACAAAGTCATCAACAACTCTGAATAACCAACCGTATCGGCATCGCCATAACCATAGCCGGTATTGGCAATATAGGTAACACCACGCCCCAGCAGAGCTTGAGGAAAGTCCAGGCCATTTGCGGTTGCCTGATGATCTGGCGCACTGAAACCGGAATGACAACCGACTGAAAAGACTAGGCTGCCAGCCTGATCGATTGGTGTCGCAGCTACTTCAGCTGGCGTAACAACACCGCCACTCGTTTCGGCCGGGATGGCCTCGAAATGGCCGAAATGAGCATTGATGGCATTAAGATCATGGCGATTGTTGAGCCACAGGTTTTCTAGCTCGGCCGCCGTCCAGTGATCATTGATCAGACTGGTAACGGTCATGCCAGCCGCAGTCAGTTGTGCATCAATGCCTTGGGCCTGATCTGACAGAAAATCATAGCCGGTAACCAAACCTGTTGTCGCCGTCAGATTAGGATCGGCTAAAAAGGTATCAATAATAGCAAGTATCTCGGTAGGTGTTTCAACCAATCGGCTGAGAGCATATTCAGGCAAAAACAATCCTCGCCCTCGCCAGGCGAAGGGGGTAAAGCCAGCATAATAATCGTCACTCAGAAA
>QQUD01000037.1 GCA_008501785.1 Chloroflexota bacterium | reverse complement strand
TGGTAAAGCGCATGCCCAAAGCCTCAGCCTGCTGCGTGAAATGGTATCGTTTGGTTGTTACCAGGGCACAAACCGCTCGATAAGCGTCATCAAACTGTGTTAATTCATCCACCCAATAGATGGGTTTTTCTAGCATAAACGACCCAGGTTCATAAGGTGGCATACTGGCTACAAACCCAACAACTTCAAGATCGGGAATGTCACTGACCAAATCAGCAACATCCATCGCAAATGTACCGGTTCCTAAAATTAGCAATTTCACCGGTTTCTGTAAAGAATCTGTCATGAACTACACTCCAATTTTCGCTTTTTCTTTTGTTGCTTGTGTTTGGCGCACCTGTTCTAAAATGCGACCGACCATGTTTACGGCCGTTAACTCTTCCGAAACAAATTGGTGCGCTCTGTCTGCCAATGCTTGCCGTTCATCTTCGTGGGTCAGGTAATAATGAACTTTTTCAGCCAAATCATCAAAGGCAGTGACAATCATGTGTTCACCAGGGACAAAAGGCAAGCTGTCATTCACTGGCTCCGAAATCACCAGCGTTTTATTCGCAGCTGCCAATAAAAACCGCTGCCCGACAAAATCTTGCGGCGCACGCAGTACGTTTAACAAAATGCGACACCGGTTCAAAAATTTATTGCGATCTTCACCATACAAATTGTTTTCAACGACGACTTGAAAGCCTCGCTCCTCGAGTTGTTTGAACAAGCCTGGTAACAATTGCTGCCGTCTTGGAGCGGCCGTGTTGCCTAGAAAACCAACTTCAATATCTCGATTTAGCCCCATATCGCCACCATAAACGGCATAATTGCCTAGTGGTACCACAATTGGGTCGAATCCCCATTGCCGTAAGTAATTGGCCCGAGAAGCAGAAGTGACGGCTAAAACATCCAAAAGCTGGCGCTCGCGCACATGGTTCAACTGACCAAGAATGCGCAGCCGATGCCCTTTCAGTGCCAAATCACGCCAACGGGAGCGTGCTGATTGCTCAGTTAAAAGCCATTGATCTGCTTTGAGACGTAACTTAGAGGCGATGTTTACAAACCAGTGCGGGTGGTTTGGATTGGGGATGCCTTCTGTTAGCCACCAGGCGAATAACGGCCGTTTTTCCTCCGGTATCGCCATCAACTGTTTAGCCACTGGCAAAATATTGCCCTCTTGTAAAGTAAACGGGCCATACCCTAAAACCAAATCATAGTCAGGTGACCAAGCTTTTCCGCGACTGAGACAAGTGACTTCACACCCGTGTGCTTCAAGTCCGTATAAAATAGATGTATCAAAATCACCGCCAAAGTTCGTTCCTTCGTATAACAGGAGCACTTTATGCGGCCACGAATTGTTTGTCATGATGGGTTAATCTCCATTCTGCCCCGCCGAGGGCTGAAGCCCCCGGCTACGAGATGAAAGGCCCTTTGGGCCTAAGATTTTAGCCCTGAAAGGGCTTCCATTTCGTAGCCGTGGCGTTTACGCCCCGGCGGAGGTAGCTTATTGTTTTGTAATGTCCCACGCTTTAATAGCTTTTGTAACGATTTCTAATTGCTCATGTTCAAGATAAGGGTACATGGGCAAGCTTAAAATCTCTTTTGCGATTTGCTCTGTTCGTGGCAGCATCCCCAAATCACCCAGACGCCCCCGATAAGCTGGCTGCAAATGAACTGGAACCGGATAGTGAATGCCTGTGCCAATGTGGTGCTCGGCTAAATAAGCACGCAGCGCATCTCGCTTTGGTGTCTGAACAACGTATTGATGCCAGACATGAACCGCATTGGGACGGGTCGCTGGCAAAATGAGGTCTGTTTCAGCTAACTGTGCTGCGTAGGCTTTTGCTAATTGGCGACGCGCATCATTTTCTTGATCGAGATAGTTTAGTTTGGTGTGCAAAACGGCCGTTTGCAATTCATCCAAACGCGAATTCGTACCCGTTATTTCACTCACATAACGACTTTGCCAGCCATATTGGCGCAGCATATGCACCTTTTCAGCTAACTCGGGCTGACTGGTAATAACCATGCCGCCATCACCAAATGCCCCTAAATTTTTAGTAGGATAAAAGCTAAATGTTGCCAAATCTCCGCAAGTGCCAATCATTTGATCATTGAGACGTGCGCCATGTGCTTGCGCACAATCTTCAATCGTCAGCAGATTGTATCGATTGGCAATTTCCAAAATCGCTGGCATATCTGCTGGCTGACCATATAAATGAACCGGAATAATCGCAGCGGGGCGCAAGCTGCCTTTTCCATTTACGTAGATTTTAACTTGTTCCTCAAGATGATTTGGATCCATCGTGTGATATGCGGGATCAATATCAACAAAGACGGGTGTTGCCCCCACTAATTCAATGGCGGCGACGGTTGCCACGGCCGTATGTGAAACCGTAAAAACGAGGTCATTGGGGCCAATACCGCCAGCCCACAAAGCCAATACCAGGGCATCTGTGCCATTTGCCACGCCGATTGCGTGACTAGTGCCAATGTAAGCCGCAAACTCATTTTCAAAGTATTCAACTTCTTGCCCTAAAATGTACCATCCACTATTGAGGACCCGGGCCACGGATTCATCAATTTCAGCTTTATGGGCCAAATAACCGGCTTTTGGGTTTGTTTGTGGAATTGAAGAGGGTTGTTTAAGACTCAAAGATACTGTTCCTTATGCTTGCTAAAATAATGTAAAGTTTGTTCGAGGCCTGCACTGAGGGAGACCTGCGGCTCCCATCCTAACATTTCGCAGATATGGCGACTATCAGCATAATAATCACCAATATCAATCCGCTTGCGTTGGGATGGGAATTCAGATAGACGATATTCTCCTTCCCCGTAAACTTGAACCAGCAAATCGGCCAATTCCTTTAGATTAACTACCTGTTCACTGCCAAG